>JAJRYM010000261.1 GCA_024275775.1 Nitrospirota bacterium | reverse complement strand
ATGCCGAGCCGGTTTGGGCGAAAAGCCCTTCAAAACTGGACTGGCCGGCCATGTTGAACCGGTATTTCGAGAAATTAAAACAGTCGGCTCCTTCATTCTTTAATCCGTACCATGCCAGCGAGGAGCCGTTGCCCATCTCCGCGTCGGCTACGAAATTAACGAAAATGTTCCTGCCGTCTCCGACGAATTTCTGAACGATTTTCAGCTCCGCCCCCGCGCCAAGTTTTAAAACCACCCTCGGCGTTACCATGAGGCGGTTTTCTGCGGATGTGGCAATATGCAGTATCTGCAAGGTTTTTTCCGGGTTAAAGCCGGCCGGCACTTCAATATAAACTCCGCCCGAAACGAAAGCGCCGTTTAAGAGGGCGAACTGGTCGGACTCCTTCAGCCAGGAATCGGCGGGGATTTCCGCTTCTTCGCTGAGCGCCGCTTCGAGATCGCTTACCAGCATTCCGGAGAGCGCCGAAAAGTTAGAAAACTCGCGCCTGAATGCGCCGTTTACGAATACGGCCACGCTTTCGGCGCATTCCGCATAAATATGGCTTTCAATCTCTTCGGCCGCCGGCTGTTCGGTTGCCTCGCCTACGGCGCGCAGGCCGGAGCTGATAATCCGGTTGAGGTTTACGTAGGTGAACAGCTCGTCGGAACGGTGGTAGAGGCCTATTTCACGAAAACGCTGAATAGACGCTTCGTTCGCTTCCTTCAGCTCCGCGGAAAGCGCGTCTTTTGAACAGTTAGCGTAATCTTCGATAAAGCCCGCTTCCACTTGTTCGGCTTTTTCGGCAAGCGTGATGGCCACGGCTCAATCCTTCTCGGCGGCCATCTGCACAAGGCTGTCGTAACCGGTCTTTTCCAGTTCGTGCGCGAGCGCGAAATCCCCGGATTTTATGATTTTCCCGGCGCTTAAGACATGCACATGGTCCGGTTTGATGTATTCCAGAATACGCGGGTAATGGGTGATGAGGATTATGGCGGTATCCTTGTTGCGTAGCGTGTTCACCCCTTCCGCGACAGTTTTGAGAGCGTCTATGTCCAGCCCGGAATCTATTTCGTCCAGTATCGACAGTTTCGGCTCCAGCACGGCCATCTGAAGTATTTCGTTTTTCTTTTTCTCGCCGCCGGAAAATCCTTCATTCACAGACCTCTCCTTGTACCGGCTGTCCATGCCGAGGAGTTTCATCTTCTCGCCGAGAAGGATATCGAAGTCCAGCGGGTCAACCTCTTCCTTGCCTTCCTTCTTGAGTTTTTCGTTGTAGGCCATCCGCAGAAATTCGGCGTTGTTCACGCCCGGCACTTCCACCGGATACTGGTAGCCCAGAAAGATGCCGTTCAAGGCGCGCTCCTCCGGTTCCATTTCAAGCAGATTTTCGCCGTTCAGGGTAACGCTTCCGCTTAGCACGTCGTACGCGGGGTGGCCGACGAGTATTTTGGAAAAAGTACTTTTCCCGGAACCGTTAGGCCCCATTATGGAATGCACTTCACCTTTTTTTACGTTAAGCGATATTCCTTTAAGAATTTCCGTACCGTCGAGACCGGCTTTCAAATCCTTTACTTCAAGCATAAATAGTTCCTTTCCGTAGTTATCCTACGCTGTGTTCGAGTTTCAGGGTAAGGAGCTTGTGCGCTTCGACCGCGAATTCCATAGGCAGGTGGTTGAACACCTCCTTGCAGAAACCGTTGATAATCGAATTGATGGCCTGCTCTCTCGATATTCCTCTTTGCTGGAAATAGAAAAGCTGTTCTTCGCTTATCTTGGAAGTGGACGCTTCATGCTCCAGCTGGGCGGAATCGTTGGCCGATTCTATGTACGGGAAAGTATGCGCGCTTGATTTATCGCCCACCAGCATGGAGTCGCACTGGGTATAGTTGCGCGCGTTTTCGGCGCCCGGCGCCACCCGCACGAGGCCTCGATAGGCGTTGGAAGCGTGGTCGGCCGAGATTCCCTTGGAGATGGTTACCGACCGGGTGTTCTTCCCGATATGTATCATCTTCGTGCCGGTATCCGCCTGCTGTCGCCCCGTGGTGAGCGCCACCGAATAGAACTCGCCTACGCTGTTATCGCCCTGCAGGATACAGCTGGGATATTTCCATGTGATTGCCGAGCCGGTTTCAATCTGCGTCCATGATATTTTCGAGTTTTTGCCCCGGCACTGCCCGCGCTTAACCACGAAATTGTATATGCCGCCCTTGCCGGTTTCCGGATCGCCTGCGTACCAGTTCTGCACGGTGGAATATTTTATTTCGGCGTCGTCCAGCGCCACCAGTTCCACAATGGCCGCGTGGAGCTGGTTGGTATCGAACTGCGGGGCGGTACACCCTTCAAGGTAGGAAACGGAGCTTCCCTTGTCCGCGATGATAAGGGTGCGCTCAAACTGTCCCGACCCTTCGGTGTTGATTCTGAAATAGGTGGAAAGCTCGATGGGGCATTTCTTATTTGGCGGAATGTACACGAAAGAGCCGTCCGAAAAAACAGCGCTGTTCAGGGCCGCGAAGAAGTTATCGCCCGTTGGCACCACCGTGCCGATATATTTTTTGAAAAGTTCCGGATGCTCATTCATCGCTTCGGTAATGGAGCAGAAGATTATCCCTTCTCTCGCCAGCATCTTTTTGTGGGTAGTCGCCACGCTCACGGAATCGAATACCGCGTCCACGGCGACGTTTGAAAGCCTCTTTTGCTCCTCAACCGGTATGCCGAGCTTATCGAAAGTATCTCGCACCTCTTCCGGCACTTCATCCATCGTTTCAAGTTTCTTTTTGGCTTTCGGCGCCGAGTAATAGGAAATGCCCTGATAATCTATCGGCGGGTAGTCTACATGAGCCCAGCGGGGCTCTTTCATTTCCTTCCATTTTTTGAAAGCTTTCAGCCTGAATTCCAGCATGAATTCCGGCTCGCCCCGTTTGGCCCATATCGCCCGCACGGTATCTTCGTTAATCCCTTTGGGCAAGATGTAGGATTCGATATCGGTTACGAAGCCGTACTTGTATTCCTTTTGATCTCCGACGATTTCCGATAGTTCGGAGTTTTTTTCAATCTTTTTTTCCATGTTGGTATCTTTCTGTAATCAGGTAAGGATACGGAATCCCGCTTCGGCGATTCGGATAATATCCTCTTTTCATATTAACCCCATCGGGTATTCGCCGACAGTTTTTTTTCGGTTGCGCAGATTTGCCGGATAGGCAAAAATGATACTATCTTAATAGTGTTGAACCCTGAAAATGTCAACCTTTCGTGAAATGTTATTAAAAAGGACGGATTCATAAATGCAACCCCATGATATTGAGAAGAAAAAAGTATCTCCCGTTCCGTTCATGGCCGCCGTGATTATTCTGCTAATGCTTATGGGTCTTGTAGCCATTCGCGCAACACGGTCGCCCAAAGCTACGCTTCCATTGGGGCTGGAGACGGAAGCGTACCATATCCCGGCAGACAACCGCATGACGACGAAGAAAATCCAGCTTGGGCATCTGCTTTACTTCGACAAGAGGCTCTCGCCGGACGATTCCGTGGCTTGCGCTAGCTGTCATCGCCCTAACGCTGGCTTTACCGACAATCAGCCGGTTTCGACCGGGATACGCGGGCAGAAGGGGGGAAGAAGCGCCCCGACCGTAATCAACCGCGTTTTCAGCACTACCCAGTTTTGGGACGGAAGAGCCGCTTCGCTTGAAGAACAGGCCAAAGCTCCTCTTACCAACCCCATAGAGCACGGTTTCAAGGACGAGGCCGCCGTTGTGGAAAAAGTTTCATCAATCAGGCAATATCGGGAGCTTTTCCGGGCAGTTTTCAATGCGGATGTAACGATGGACGGCATCGCCAAAGCGATAGCCGCTTTCGAACGGACGGTGATCTCAGGCAATTCGAAGTATGACCGCTATAAAGCGGGAGAAAAGAAAGCCCTCAACGAGCAGGAGATAAGGGGTTTGCAGGTTTTCGAGGATAAAGGTAACTGCGAAGTTTGCCATGCCGGATTCAATTTCACCGATGAGGATTTTCATAATCTGGGGGTCGGCATGGATGCCGAAAAGCCCGACCTCGGGCGGTATGGCGTAACGCACGACGAGAGCGACAAGGGCGCTTTTAAAACCCCCACTTTGCGGGCAATCAGCAAAACGGCGCCCTATATGCACGATGGAAGCATAGCAACGCTGGAAGAGGTAGTTCATTTTTATAATGTAGGCGGCCACCCCAATGCCAACCTTAGCCCGCTGATAGAGCCGCTTGGTTTGTCTGAACAGGAAGAAAAAGATATGGTTGCGTTTCTAAAGGCTCTTGACGGCGAAGGATGGCAGGATATAACGCCGCCGGGCGACTTTCCCGAATAAAGTCTTAACCGAACCGTTGCGTAACGCAGGTTTGCAGGCAGGTAGCGATAATCAAATGAAATCTAAAACAAACATTCTCATCGTGGATGATGAGCCGGGAATTACGGAATCTCTCAGCAATATTCTTGTTGATGAAGGCTACACAGTTGATACCGCGGAAAACGGAGAGAGAGCTCTTGCGGCGCTTCAGCAAAGGCCGTACGCTCTGGTTCTTCTGGATGTCTGGTTGCCGGGAAGAAAGGACGGACTCCAAACGCTTCGCGAGATAAGGAAAAGAAACATAAATTCCGAAGTAATCATGATATCCGGCCATGCCTCCATAGATACGGCCGTACGGGCAACCAAACTGGGAGCTTTCGATTTTCTTGAAAAACCTCTTTCGCTGGAAGCCGTTCTTGAGTCCGTCCAGTCGGCTCTTAAACCGGATCGGAAAAAGGGCGGCGAAAAGCCGTCCCGCACGGATTACAACTATATCGCCGGCTCCGATACGATGAAAGAAGCGCTGGGCCGGATTGATTCCTCGGCTGATTCCGGCCGGCCGCTACTGATTGCGGGGGAGCCCGGCACCGGTAAGGAGTACACGGCAAGATATATTCACTGGAAAAGCGGAAGAAATATCTCCCATTTCATAAAGGTTGATTGTAAAAGTCTGAAACACTCCGAATTTGAAAGGCTGTTCGGCCCCTTTTCGGAAAAACCGTTGGCAAAAGATTCAAAATTTTCAGGCCTTGCCGGAACCATCTATCTTCTGGAACCGCAGAAGTTAAGGAAGGAGCTTCGCGAACGGCTTCTGGAGCTCATTAATTTGACGGCGGCCGGCAAAGAGGGAAAACTCGCCTTTATTTCGGCCGTCAACGCCGGTGCGGATAAAAGGTCGCTTAAGAGAAAAATGGAGAAACTGGGCGGTTTTTATCATGGGGAGCCTTTCGCGCTTCCTCCTTTGCGCAATCGCGGCACGGATATCCCCGAACTTATAGCAACCTTCATGGAAGGCGCGGCGGAAGATTTCGGCAAGCCGGATATCAGGCTTTCCCGCAAGGCTATGGAGAAAATGCTCGGCTATGCCTGGCCCGGAAATGTTAAAGAGCTTCGAACGGTCGTTGAAAACATGGTGATGGCGTCTTCCTCCGAACTGATCGAACCGGACGATATACCTTTCGGAGGGTCGCTTAAAACTGGGCGGATATCACGCGGAACAAAGCCGGGACTGCGCAAAAAGGTTCAAGCCGCGCCGTCCGGCTCCCTCAGACAGCGGACGATCAGCCGGAGCATTGTCATAACCGGACTGGGGCTTCACTCCGGCACCAAAACCGGGCTTATCATCTCTCCCCTTCCTCCGAACAGCGGGATAATCTTTTCCGATATATCAAGCGGTAAACAGATTGCCGCTTCGCTGGATAACGTGCAGTCCACCGAATACGCCACGTCCCTGCGCGCCGGCCAGACGTCGGTTAAAACCATTGAGCATATAATGGCCACGCTCCACATGTACGGCGTAACCAACGCACTGCTTAAAGTAAGCGATGAAATACCGATACTGGATGGCTCGGCGATTAAATTCTGCGAAATTATAGAAAACGCCGGTGTAGAAGAGCAGGATGGCGTTGTCGACCCCATTGTCATTGACAGTAAAATAGTGGTGGGCGAAATAGCCGACGATAAGCGATATTTAATGATAGAACCTTCCGATAAATTGGCCATCGAATACAGGATGGATTATCCACAACCCGTCGGGAAGATGCGCGCGAAGTTCAGAATGACCGGAATCGCAAGTTTCAAAAAAGAAATAGCGCCCGCCAGGACTTTCGGCTTTGTAAGCGATATAAAAAACTCCAGCACCCCGGGTTTCGCCGAAGGCGGCAAACTTTCCAATGTAATCCTGGTGGATGATGAAAAAATTGTTAACACAACCCTGCGGTTTGACGATGAGTTCGCCCGCCACAAGATTTTAGACATCATCGGTGATTTTTATCTTCTGGGCAGGCCTGTTATAGGCAAGATAACGGCAAATCTGAGCGGGCATTTCATGAATGTCGCTCTGCTGGAAAAGATACGGGAGTCGGGGCTAAAATCCTGAAATAGGGGCGATGGGCAAAAAACATAAATACGCTGTGCTGGTTTCCGGCCGCGGCTCCAATCTCAAAGCAATACTGGAAGCCGCCCAAAGAGGCGAAATTCCTTCTTTGCCGGCGCTGGTGGTAACGGACAACCCCTCCGCTCCCGCTCTGGCTTACGCCGTGAAACACGGTGTTGAAACATGTTTCATCAATCCGGAAACATACAGGGGAAGAAAAAAATTTGGCGAGGCCCTTATAGAAGAGCTCGGCAAAAGAGAAATTGATATCGTCTGTCTGGCCGGTTTCATGAAAATCATTCATGAAAGCGTCATAAGTAAGTTTGCCGGGCGGATTATAAACATTCATCCCTCGCTGTTGCCGGCTTTTCGGGGGCTTGGCGCCCAGAAGCAGGCGCTGGAAGCCGGCGTGGATGAATCCGGCTGTACGGTGCATTTTGTAGACGTCGGCATGGATACCGGCCCGATTATCCGGCAGAGTAGAGTGCGGGTCGAAAAGAACGATACTGTCGAATCGCTTTCCGCCCGCATACTGGAGCAGGAGCACAAGCTGTACCCGCGCGTAATAGCGGAACTGCTCGAAGGCCGGGTTAGGCTTGAGGGTGGCGGGATACTGTTCGAGGAGGTGAAAAATAATGACTGTTCGAAACAGGGCGGCGATATGGCTTCGGCCTGCCTCGTGGGAGTCCGGTGCAGGTGGGACGGAAGAACCAGAACGGACCCCGACCTGTTTGAGAAATTCAGCAACGGTTTCATAACGCCGTTTTGTCCGGAACT
>JAJRYM010000260.1 GCA_024275775.1 Nitrospirota bacterium | reverse complement strand
GTGGAAGCCGTAATACTCCAAATTTCAGCTTCGTTTTGAGCGCAAAACCGCGCAAATCCCAGCGGGCGGTACCTTCACGAACAATTTCGGTTGAACGGAGGGGGGATTTCCATCACGGCCACTTTTCGGCGATGGCGTCCCCCTGCGAGATAATAGTCGAAACGGGCGACGAAACCATGGCTCGCAGGATGACGGAAACCGCCTCTGCGGAAGTCTGGAGAATCGAAGACAAGTTCAGCCGATATAACCCCGCAAGTATAGTAAGCAGAATTAACTCAGGACAAACCGTTACGGTTGATGAAGAAACGGGCATGATGTTGGATTTTGCTTCGCATTGCTATGCACTTAGCGGCGGGCTGTTTGACGTCACTTCCGGAATTTTTAGAAAAATATGGAAATTCGATGGCTCAGGCCGCATACCGACGGAACGGAAAATCAAAAGTCTGCTCAAGATGGTTGGATGGGAAAAGGTATCGTGGGCTAAACCAACAATTACTCTGCCGCTTGGAATGGAAATTGACCTCGGCGGAATCGGCAAGGAATACGCCGTTGACCGCGTTTTACTTACTTTGAAACAGGAGTTTATTGGAGCATTCCTCGTAAACCTTGGCGGCGATGTGGCCGCGCACGGCAAAAGGAAAGACGGGCAGCCGTGGGCAGTCGGCATCGAAAATCCGTCCAGCGCCGGTTCTGCGAAAATTGTATTGCCTCTGATTTCCGGGGCGCTTGCCACAAGCGGAGACTGCTTTCGCTACGTTTTAAGAAACGGCATCCGTTACGGCCATATTATCAACCCCAAAACAGGCTGGCCCGAAAAAAATGCGCCCCGCTCTGTTACCGTAATGGACGACACATGCACAAACGCCGGCATATTGGCAACTCTGGCAATGTTACACGGAAAAGATGCTGAGAACTTTCTGGCTTCTGAAAATGTCCGGTACTGGGCTGTAAGAGAATAACTATCCGCCAAACGGCGCTTGAAATTGCCGAAACGCTATTTTTCCATAAAAGTATCGGCCGGAGGGCCGGGAAGTTTTTGGGGATAATCCATATTGAAATGCAGGCCGCGACTTTCGCGGCGGGCTATCGCGGAGCGGATAATTAGCTCCGCGCAGGTAGCTATATTCCTCAGCTCTATCAAATCCGACGTAACCGTAAAATCCCGGTAATATTCCCTGATTTCTTCCTGAAGCAGTTCCAGCCTTCGCCTTGCCCGTTCCAGCCGCCTGTTTGAGCGGACTATTCCCACGTAGCTCCACATAACCCGCCTTATTTCATCCCAGTTCTGGGTGATTACCACCTGCTCGTCCGAGTGAACGGCATCGCCCGAAGTCCAGGACTGTTTGATTTTTATTTCGGCTGGTTCCCATTCCTCAATCGCCTTGACGGCCGCCCGCTTTGAAAAAACCACCGCCTCCAGCAGGGAGTTGCTTGCCAGCCGGTTGGCGCCATGAACACCGGTGCACGCGTTTTCTCCGCCGGCATAAAGCCCCTTAAGGGAAGTTCTTCCCCACAGGTCGATATCCACTCCTCCGCAGATGTAATGCGCCGCCGGCACGACAGGTATCGGTTCCTTCGTCATATCCATGCCGAAAGTCAGAAGTTTTTTGTAAATGTTCGGAAACTTGCTTCGTACTGATGCAGAGTCCAGCCCGGTTACATCAAGAAAAACGTAGTCGTCTCCGCTCTTCTTCATTTCGGCATCGATAGCCCGCGCCACTACGTCTCTCGGAGCAAGCGACTTCAGCTCATGATATTTCTCCATGAATGTTTCGCCGTTAATCAGCCGCAAAACTCCGCCCTCCCCGCGAACAGCTTCCGAGATAAGAAACGATTTCGCATCGGGATGATAGAGGCATGTCGGATGAAACTGTATGAACTCCATGTTCGCTATCCGGGCGCCGGCGCGATAGGCCATCGCCAGTCCGTCGCCGGACGCTATATCGGGGTTCGAGGTGTAAAGGTAAACTTTGCCCGCCCCGCCTGCGGCAAGAAAGGTCGCGGGAGCCAGAAAAGTTTTAACTACTGCGTCCGGCCCCAAAACGAACACGCCCGCAACCTGCTCTGGTTTCTCGCCGCTTTCCTCAATCCGCGATTTCAGCACAAGATCAATCGCCACATGGTTTTCGAATATCGTTATGTTCGGTTCTTTTCGGGCGGCATCGACAAGACATCGTTCTATTTCACGGCCGGTCAGGTCGGCGGAATGAACCACTCTTCTTCTGGAATGCCCCCCTTCCCGGTGCAGATGAAGTTGAGCGCCTGCTTTTTCTTCCTCCATCGTGAAACGGGCTCCCAGATCCGTCAGGTGTCGGATGGCTGACGGACCGTTTTCGACCATTATTCTTACCGCCTCTTTCCTGCAAAGGCCGTCCCCGACCCGCAAAGTATCCTGACTATGCAAATCGAACGAA
Organism: Nitrospirota bacterium; assembly: GCA_024275775.1. GTDB lineage: Bacteria > Nitrospinota_A > UBA7883 > JACRGQ01 > JACRGQ01 > JAJRYM01. The sequence continues at coordinate 1,918 of JAJRYM010000260.1, read as the reverse complement.
TCTTCCTCCGCGCAGACCGCCGCCACCCCGCCCTGAGCGAAATTCGTACTGGCGTCGGCCATCTCCTTTTTCGTGATAACGGCTACGCGCCCTTTTTTAGCGGCGTCCAGGGCAAAGAGAATCCCCGCCAATCCGGAACCGATTACGATAAAATCGAATTCCCGTATCGGGGAATTGCCCGATGGAGAGGAGATGCTCATTTGTTTATTACGCCGCTTCGGACTGAACGCGCGAGTTCACGCGCCTGCGCTTTATGCCTGCGCAGACAGCTATTGAAAGCATGGAAAACAGTATCGCCAACGCCGCCGCCGGATACCTTATTCCATACACAAGCGGAGTAAGCGCCCACCGGGTAAACATCCTCAACAGCGGATGATGTGCAATAAAACCGGCCAGCGGAGGAGAAAATCGGTAATAAAGCTCAACGAACTTTCTTCCCGCCCGATTTGTGAGCAGGTAATTATCGCGGAAAGTCCTCAACGTTTTGACGTGAGGCTCCAGATAACTTCCGTAAGCGGCCGTCGCTATGAAACAGAAACGGCCGCCTCCCCCGCCTCCGCCAATCTGAAGAGCCGCAAGAGACCTCTGGGCATTAATTCTTTTGCCACTAACGGTTTTATTTGCAAATCCCGGTTTGGAATCCCCGAAATTTAAAATAAGCGCCCGTATACGGTTGATGGAAGCTGAAGGCTCTTTGGAAATCACAAGAGCGGCAAGCCCGGTTACGAACGCGGTTGCCATTGAAGAACCGGTTTCGAATTGCAGATCTGTAGCGGCCGGAACGGCCGAGCATTCAATTTTAATATCATCAATATTGAAACCGGCCATGACGACGGCTGTATCCGAAACAAAATGAAACCTCAGGTAAACTGCGGGCGAACCTTCAAACGTACCGGAGGAAGTTTGCAACGGAATTGAGTCCGTCAACCAGATGCCGTTCGAATCGCCGGAGAAATCGCCGTCATGGTTCGTATTGAAAAAGAGTTGGAAAAAGCTTATCCCGTCGGTAGAAGCCTCAACCTTTAGAATATCCTTATCCTTTTCGGTAGCGCCTTTTATTGCGAATTCAAGATTGCATCCTTTTTTTCCGGAGAGATTTATCGCGGAACTCTTAATCCATGAATCGGTATCGTTTTTATAATCCGCGCCGCTGGGACTGTCCGCAATGCTGAAATTCCCGCTGAGCGAGGAAGTGCCGTCAATGCCCCATGTGTTGTTCGTGCCGCCGGTTGTCCATCCCGCAATGTCGCCGTCGTCGAAATTGTCGCTGAAAACGGTTTCCCTGCCCGGTTTAATGCTGTAGATGTTCACGCCGGGCGCGGCTACGTCCACAGATATTTTTCCGTAGTTAGCAAAGGAAGGCAGACCGTCCGACTGGTCCGAAGCCGTTACCGCGATAATATTGCTGTTCGTGTACGCAGCGGGATAAAGGGGGGTGGTATCAATATCAACACCCTCATTGCCGGCCGCTGTTACTATTACTATTCCGGCTTTTTCCACTTTAGTCACAGCATCCTGAAGAATCGGATCGTTATTGCTCCCTCCCAGACTCATGTTGATAACGTTGGCCTTTTTGTTAACGGCATACTCCATCGCCGAGGCAATTCCCGTTGTCGTGCCGTCTCCAAATCTGTCAAGCACGCGTAGATTCATCAGTTTCGCATTCCATGCCACTCCCGCTACTCCGCCGGCATTATTCCCCACGGCGTCCATGATTCCGGATATGTGAGAGCCGTGGCCGTTGAAATCCATAGGGTCGTTGTCGTTATCCACGAAATCCCACCCGCGAATATCATCCGTAAAACCGTTGCCGTCGTTATCCGCGCCATCGGCGGACTCATCGGGGTTTGTCCAGATATTTCCGGCAATATCGGGGTGGTTGTAATCTATGCCGGAATCTATTACCGCTATCACGACC
>JAJRYM010000259.1 GCA_024275775.1 Nitrospirota bacterium | reverse complement strand
ACCTTCGACGAGCCTGCCCAGAGGCACGTGCAGGTGGCCGAGATGGTTATTGAAAAAGCCAAGCGGCTTGTTGAGCATAAAAAGGACGTAGTGATTCTTCTCGATTCCATCACCCGCCTGTCGCGCGCCTACAACACGATTGTTCCGCCCAGCGGGAAGGTGCTATCGGGCGGCGTAGATTCCAACGCTCTTCAGCGCCCGAAACGATTTTTCGGCGCGGCGCGAAATATCGAGGAGGGTGGAAGCCTCACCATCATCGCCACTGCGCTGGTGGAAACCGGAAGCAGAATGGACGATGTTATTTTCGAGGAGTTCAAGGGAACCGGCAACATGGAAGTGCACCTTGAACGGAGGCTGGCGGACAGAAGAGTTTTCCCGGCAATAGACATTACCCGCTCCGGCACGAGAAAAGAAGAACTGCTTTACGCGTCGGACGAGCTGGCGCGCATATGGCTTCTCAGAAAAGTGCTACAGCCGATGGATTCGATAGAAGCGATGGAACTGTTGCAGGACAAGGTAAGGCAGACTAAAGTAAACGCGCAGTTCCTTAAGGTTATGGGAACATCCTGAATCTGTTATTATGGAGACGATATGAAAAAAGACACTCATCCGAAATACGTTGAAGCGAAAATAATCTGCGGGTGCGGAAGCGTGGTTGAAACCCGCGCCACGGTACCTGAAATAAAGGTTGATATCTGCTCCAAATGCCATCCGTTTTACACCGGCACGCAGAAGCTTGTGGATACCGCCGGGCGTGTTGAAAAATTCCGCCGGAGACAGGCCAAAAAGGTCGTGGCGGAGCAGAAATAGCCGCTTACCGGGGAGGCATTCCTCCATCGCTTTAAAAGGGAACCGTGTTGCAAAACTGGCCTAAAACCGTCCATCGCCCGAATGGTGGCCGAGCGGCGTCCGTTTCCTCCCTTTAGGGCAGTTTCTCTCATGTTTGATAAGCTCAAAAGAATCGAAAAGCGTTTCGAGGAAATCAATGAGCTTCTATGCCGGCCGGCGGTAATAGCCGATAAGGACAGCCTTAAGAAACTCGGCAGGGAGCAGTCTGAAATTCAGGATATCGTTTTCGCGTTTCGTGAATACGAAAAAATAAAACAGGAACTGGAAGGCAATCTTTCGCTTATCGAGGACGATTCCGACCCGGAGCTCGCGGAAATGGCGGAAGAGGAAAATATCGGGTTAAAGAAAAAACTGGCCGAACTCAATGCCAAGCTTAAGTTTCTTCTTGTTCCGAAAGACCCGGACGAGATGAAAAACGCCATTCTGGAGATAAGAGCCGGCACAGGCGGCGAGGAGGCGGCCCTTTTCGCGCTGGATATGTTCAGCATGTATCAGCGCTACTCGGCGATCAAAGGGTACTCGATGGAAACGCTGAGCTTCAGCCCTTCGCAGACGGGCGGCGTCAAGGAGGTTATCGCGCTTGTTTCCGGAAAAAACGCTTATGGCCATTTCCGTTACGAAAGCGGTGTTCACAGGGTTCAGCGCGTTCCCAAAACCGAGACTCAGGGAAGAATTCATACGTCGGCCGTTACCGTGGCGGTTTTGCCGGAGGTGGAGGAGGCCGAAGTGGAGCTTAATGCGGCCGATTTAAAAGTGGACGTTTACCGTTCCAGCGGGCCGGGCGGCCAGTCGGTCAATACCACCGATTCGGCCGTAAGAGTAACGCATCTGCCGACCGGAATAATCGTTGCCATGCAGGATGAAAAATCCCAGATTAAAAACCGCGCGAAAGCGATGAAAGTGCTTCTTTCGCGCGTGCAGAGCCATTACACCGAACTCGAAAAGGACAAGCAGGACGCCGACCGCCGCCGCATGGTAGGTTCCGGCGACAGGAGCGAAAGAATAAGAACATACAATTTCCCGCAGGGGCGGGTTACCGACCATCGGATAAACCTTACGCTGTACAGCCTCAATAACATCATGATGGGCGATCTGGACGAGCTGGTGGACAGCCTTCGCCGCGCCGCAAATGCCGAGGCTCTGGCATCGCCCGGCGTGAAATAAAATGGAAGCCGCAACTTTCGCCGAGCCGCGCGAATTGCTGGCCGAGGGGCGGAAAATACTTTCCAAAAGCCATACGCCCGCGCTTGACGCGGAAATCCTGCTGGCGCACGCCCTTGGGATAAGCCGGGAAAAGCTTCTGCTTAACGCGCCTTCCCGCATGGGCGATTCCGCTGTCCAACTGTTCAAAAACTTTTTAGAAAGAAGAAAAAAAAGCGAGCCGGTGGCATACATAACGGGAAAAAAAGATTTTTACGAATCCACTTTTCGTGTCAACGGTTCGGTTTTAATACCAAGGCCGGAAACCGAGCTTCTTGTTGAAACCGTTCTTGATATGTTCGCAGATGAACCTATGCGATTGCTTGACGTTGGCGCCGGTTCCGGGTGCATCCCCATCTCGCTTGCGCTTGAACGCCCCCGCTGGCGGATTACGGCGGTAGATATATCCTCATACGCACTCGAAACCGCGATGGAAAACGGAAAAATGCTGGACGCGGCTAACGTAGAGTTTATTCAATCCGATTTTTTCGATTCGGTTGAAGGGCGGTTCGATGTTATCGTTTCCAACCCTCCCTACATAGACGAACGGGAGAGGGATTTTATCATGCCGGACGTGAGGGATTACGAACCGCCGGAAGCTCTCTTCGCCGAAAACGGCGGGCTGGGAGCGATAGAAAAACTGCTCGAAGAATCACCCCGCTACCTAAACCCCGGCGGAGCTTTTTTATGCGAAATCGGCGCGGGGCAGAAGGAAGCCGTTCGGGGTATGATTGATAGCCGTATATGGAAAACGGTTTCTTTTCTTGACGATCTTGCCGGGCATCCGCGCCTGCTGATAGCCGGTCTAAAATAAATGGACAGCATAGTCATAACCGGCGGACGCAGGATTGAGGGCGAACTGCCGGTATCCGGCGCGAAAAACGGCGCGCTTCCCGCTTTCGCGGCCACTCTTCTCTGCCCGGGGACGTTCCGGT
>JAJRYM010000258.1 GCA_024275775.1 Nitrospirota bacterium | reverse complement strand
TACCAGAGTTTACAACGACTTAACCAAAATAAAAAAATCTCTCGGTTTGTGAATATCTTTATAAGAAATCTGTTAATAAACTGTTAAAATAGTTCTTTAAAAACCGCTTTTAAAAAAGCCGGTTGTTTTTGTGGAAACTTTCACTATTGGCGGGGGTGTGGAATTAACTGAAAAGATTAGCGTTTTTGAGTTATCCACAGTTTCCACAGCCCTTATTACTCTTACTTTTTATTTAATTAAATGGAAAAAATAAAAACAGAATACGGCGCGAACCAGATAAAGATTCTGGAAGGTCTCGAAGCGGTCCGCAAAAGGCCTGCTATGTACATCGGTGATGTTTCCCAAAGCGGGCTTCATCATCTCGTCTATGAAGTCGTCGATAACTCGATAGACGAAGCGATGGCCGGTTACTGTACAAATATCGATGTCGTAATCCATATCGATGAATCCATTTCAATCGCGGACGATGGAAGAGGAATCCCTGTCGATATCCATCCTGAAAGAAACATCTCCACCGCCGAAGTGGTTCTTACGGTTCTTCATGCCGGCGGAAAATTCGAAGGTGAAGGCTATAAAATATCTGGCGGTCTGCACGGCGTCGGCATATCGGTTGTAAACGCTTTATCCGAATCCCTGGAAGTCGAAATAAGAAGAGGCGGTTTCGTTTACACCCAAAACTATAAAAAAGGCTTTCCGCAATATCCTCTTAAAAAAATAGGCGAGGCTGAAAAAACCGGCACGAAAATAAGATTCCAGGCCGATACCGGTATTTTCGATGAAACGATTTTCAGTTTCGATTATCTTTCCCAGAGATTAAGGGAGCTCGCGTTCTTAAACAGCGGCGTAAGAATAAAAATAAGCGACGAAAGAAGCGGCAAGAGCCACGAGTTCTATTACGAGGGCGGCATTAAATCGTTCATCACGTTCATCAACCGGAACAGGCAGACCCTCTTCAGCGAGCCGGTTTACATCCACAAAACAAAAGGCACCACCAGCGTCGAAATGGCGCTGTTGTATAACGACGGCTACAAGGAAGATATATTCACTTTCGTCAACAATATCAGAACCCTCGAAGGCGGCACCCATCTTGCCGGGTTCCGCGCCGCGCTCACCCGCTCCATCAATCAGTACGCCTCCAGCCACAATCTGATTAAAAAGGATCAGTCCATAACCGGCGACGATGTGAGAGAAGGCCTCTCGGCCGTTTTAAGCATAAAAATGATCGACCCGCAGTTCGAGGGGCAAACCAAATCCAAGCTCGGCAATTCGGACATAAAGGGGATTGTAGAAGGAATCGTCAAGGATGCTGTAGGAACGTTTCAGGAAGAAAACCCGCAAATCGCCAAACTTATCGTCCAGAAAGCGCTTCTCGCTTCGGACGCGAGGGAAGCGGCCAAAAAAGCGCGCGAGCTTACCCGCAGAAAAACGGCGCTCGAGTTCAGCTCCCTTCCCGGCAAGCTGGCCGACTGCCAGGAGAGAGACCCCGCCAAATGCGAGCTGTACATCGTGGAAGGAGATAGCGCCGGCGGCTCGGCCAAGCAGGGGCGGGAGCGGAAGTTTCAGGCCATACTGCCGATAAAAGGCAAAATCCTCAACGTCGAAAAGGCGCGGTACGATAAAGTTCTCAACTCCAACGAAATAAGAACCATCATCACGGCCGTCGGCGGCGGCATAGGCGAAGACGATTTCGACGCGAACAAAATCCGCTATCACAAGATAATCATGATGACGGATGCCGATGTGGACGGCTCCCATATCCGCACCCTTCTGCTCACCTTCTTTTTCAGGCAGATGCAGGAGCTTATCCGGCGCGGGTATCTTTACATCGCACAGCCGCCGCTTTTCAAGCTGGTGAAAAACCGGAAGGAAACCTACGTAAAAGACGAAAAGGAGCTAAACAGCTTCTTCCTGCGGCTCGGCACGACCGGCCGAACGCTTAAAACCGGCATCACAACCCTGAAGGACGAAGCGTTGTTCAGGGAAATGAGCAACCTCACAGACTACCTGCAAACGGTCGACCGTCTTTCGGGCAAGGGGTACCCGTATGAAGTCGTCCGCGCGCTTTTCCGCAGGCAGGTAAACAGCCGGGAATTTTTCACATCCGAGGAAAATCTGCTGGAACTGCTCGACACCGTACCCGATAAAGAGTCCAAATCGCGGGTGATAAAAGATACCGACCACGGCGGATACGCCATCGAATGGTTTAACGGCGAGTCCGGCATGTTTTCCCGCGTGAACTGGGATATCAGCACATCCGCCGAATACGCGCGCGGGCTGAAGCTGAAGGAAAAAATCCTTCAGTGGGCCGCGCCTCCTTATACGCTCAACGGCGAGAAGGGGGAGGAAACGGTTTTTCAGAAAAAACGGGAATTGATGGATTACCTGATGAAAAAGGCCAAAGAAGGCGTGAGCATGCAGAGGTACAAAGGCCTCGGCGAAATGAACCCCACGCAGTTGTGGGAAACCACCATGGATCCCGCCACCAGAACACTACTGCAAGTGCGCATAGACGACGCCATAGAAGCCGACGATACCTTCTCACTGCTGATGGGCGAGCAGGTGGAACCGCGCAGAGATTTCATCACCGCCAACGCCCTCGAAGTAAAAAACCTCGACATCTAACCCCCCCCTTACGGCTCATTGTAGCCTTTTTTTCTAAGCTGCCTGTGCGGCAGTGAAC
>JAJRYM010000018.1 GCA_024275775.1 Nitrospirota bacterium | reverse complement strand
GGTTGCGATACTGTGTCCGGTGGGGAGATTTACCGCGCACTGAAGGCTGGATGCAGTCCGCAAAAAATCGTTTACGCCGGAGTCGGCAAAACGATCGAGGAAATCGAGTACGCCCTTGAACAGGGTATCCTTATGTTTAACGTGGAATCATCGCAGGAGCTTTTCACCATAGATTCCGTCGCCGCCCGGCTGGGTAAAAAGGCCCGCGCCGCGCTCCGCATCAATCCGAACGTAGATCCGAAAACGCATCCGTACATATCCACCGGGCTTAAGGAGAACAAGTTCGGCTTCAACATGGAAGCGGCGCTCGATGAATACAGGCTCGCTTCACGGCTGACTAACGTCGAGCTTATTGGGGTTCATCAGCATATAGGAAGCCAGATAACGCAGGTCGCGCCGTTTGTGGATGCGCTTGCCCGTCTTCTGGAGTTCGTCGAAAGGCTCAGAAGCGAAGGTGTAAACCTGAAATATATAAATCTTGGCGGCGGGCTGGGCATCACCTATAAGGACGAATCTCCCCCGCACCCTAAAGAGCTTGCGCGGGAGATAGTGCCTCTTCTTAAAAAGAGCGGCTGTACGATAATTTTCGAGCCGGGGCGGATGATTGCCGGCAACGCCGGGGTGCTGGTATCGAAGGTGCTCTATACGAAGCAGAACGAGGGGAAAACCTTCTATATCGCCGACGCGGGCATGAACGATCTCGTAAGGCCGTCGCTTTACAACGCGCATCAAACGATTCAGCCGGTGCGGCAGGAAATTTTCGAGCGCAAAAAGATAGAGGCGGATGTTGTGGGGCCAATCTGCGAATCGGGCGATTTTCTGGCCAAGGACCGGGAACTGCCGGTGTTTAAAAAAGATGAGCTTCTGGCGGTTATGAGCGCCGGTGCGTACGGATTTACGATGTCTTCCAATTACAACTCCCGCAGGCGCGTGGCGGAACTGCTTGTAAAAGGAGATAAATATTTCGTCGTCCGCGAGCGGGAAACATGGGACGATCTCATCCGAGGCGAAAGCATTCCGGAATAGGAAAAAGCATGGCGGGACTCCTTAAATTTTCAAAATGGCACGGTCTGGGAAACGATTTCATAATCATCGACGACCGGAAGAACAGCCGCCGCTTCAGCCGAAAGCAGGTTGCGTTTCTCGGCGATAGGAATTTCGGAATAGGGTGCGACCAGTTGATGATAATCAGAAAATCGGCGAAGGCCGATTTCAGGATGGATCTGTACAATCAGGACGGAAGCGTGGCGGAAATGTGCGGCAACGGCATCCGCTGTTTTGCGATGTACCTGCTAAAAAGGCGCATAACGCGCAAAAAGGACTTGGCGGTAGAAACGGACGCAGGCATAATCCGCACGTCGGTACAGGGACGGCAGGTGAAGGTGGATATGGGCGAGCCTGTGCTTGACGGCCCGGCTATTCCGGTGCGCATGAAGGGCAGGGTGGTTGCCGCGCCGCTTAAGACGAAGGCGGGGAAATTCAGCTTTACGGCGGTTTCCATGGGGAATCCTCATGCCGTGATATTCGTTAAGGACGCAGAGGCCGTAGATTTGCAAAAGAACGGGCCGGTTATAGAAAACCATTCTCTTTTCCCCAACCGCACAAATGTTGAGTTCGCGCAAGTCCTCTCCAGCGGAAAGATAAAACTTCGGGTATGGGAGCGGAGCGCGGGGGCGACTCTCGCCTGCGGAACCGGCGCGTGCGCGACAGCCGTTGCCGGTGCGCTTAACGGCCTGACCGGCCGGATGGTATCAGTGGTTCTTCCCGGCGGGACGCTTAAAATCAGATGGGATGAAAAATCCAATCATGTGTTTATGACGGGCCCCGCCGTAGAGGTTTTCAACGGCGCGGTTTTACTGTAAAAGCTGTTTTATCTGTTCCGCCGCAGAAAATCTATCAGCAATCTTACGCCTATTCCCGTGCCGCCCGGAGCGTTGTAAGGCGTAATCGGTTTTTCGTTATCGGCTGTGCCGGCGATATCCAGATGCACCCACGGGTAATCGGTAAACTGTTTCAGAAAAGCCGCGGCGGTTATCGAGCCTGCCCATCTTCCTCCGATGTTTTGCACGTCGGCCACCTTGCTTTTAATCAGCTCCTCGTATTCTTCCCACAGCGGGAACTGCCAGCATCTTTCGCCGGTGCTGAAGCCTGATTCAAGGACGGCTTCCGCCAGTTTCTGATTGTTGGAAAAAAGGCCGGTTGTATGTCTTCCCAATGCGACCATTATTGCGCCGGTTAGGGTAGCGAGGTCGATTACTTTTGACGGTTTATATTTTTTCGCGTAAACCAGAGCGTCGGCGAGGATGAGCCTTCCTTCCGCGTCCGTATTAAGCACCTCTATGGTTTGGCCGTCCGACGCCGTCACGATGTCGCCCGGCTTGCTGGCTTTGCCTCCGGGCATATTTTCCGTAAGCGGAACAAGCCCCGCTATGTTCTTTTTAAGCTTCAGGAGACCGGCTGTGTAAAATGTGCCTATCACGGCCGCGCCTCCGCTCATGTCGAATTTCATCTGATCCATTCCGGCTGAAGGTTTAATTGATATCCCTCCGGTATCGAAGGTTACCCCCTTGCCCACAAGCACCACAGGCTTTTGCGATTTGGGTCCTTTCATGTATTCCATAATCAGGAATTTCGGCTCCTGCGCGCTTCCTTTTGCCACCGACCAGAAGGAACCCATTTTGAGTTTAAGTATTTCCCGTTTCCCAAGAACGCGGCATTTTATGCCGACTTTCCGCAGATTCGTGCAGGCCTGCCGCGCAATCCACGAAGGGGTGGCCACGTTGCCGGGCTGGTTCTGCAAGTTGCGGGCAAGCTCTACGCCGCGGCAAATTTTTTCGGCTGTCAATACAGCTTTCCTGACTTTTACGGCATCTTTCAACTGTGAAAAAATTCCCTTCACAATGCCTTTTTTTGCGGAGTTCCCCTTTTTGCGGTACTGCGTAAACCTGTATTGCGAAAGGATAACCCCTTCCGCCGCCGATTGCGCCAGCTCTTCAACGGGAATATCCGAAAGTCCTTCGATGGAAAGAGCCACGGTTTCCGCGCCTGCCGAAGCCGCCGAGGAGGCCGCTTTCGCCGCCGCCTGTCTGAGAACTTCGGAGGAAAAATTACTTTTCTTTCCGAGCCCCACCAGCACAACCGCTTCCGTCTGCAATTTGCCGAAACTGTCTATCACGCGGGATTCCAGTTTTTTGCCTGAAAACTTTTTATTTTTGAGAAGCGAGGATATTCTTCCTCCCAGTTTTTTATCGATGGCTTTGTAGCGGGAATCGTCCTTTTCGTTTTCGAATATAAACACGATAATCGCGTCTGCGGAAATTTTTGCAATAGGCGTAGGATCAACCTTTAGTCGAGTCATTTTCGATCTCCAGATTAGGTGATAAAGGCAATATCTTTTTATCGGTACGGTCTGAAGTATAGTATATTTGCATGCAAATGAAAAAACATCCAATGATCGGAATAAGAATTCTGCTCTTGGCGGTACTGTTCGCGGGCGTTGCCGTAAAGGCGGCGTCCGCAGGCGAATGGCGCGATTTCACCGCTGATTCCGTCGAATACAGGCTCAGCAGACAGCCCGAGCTAACCATGAAAAAATTCAAAAGCAAAGTGATGGTCTTTAACCGGGGCGAGGTTAAGGTTGTCCAGATAAAAAATTACATAACCGACAAGAAAAAGCATGATGTGTTAATCAAAATTGCCATCTCCTACGGCTCGGTCGGCAGTATGGTTTACGACAGAAACAATAATCTCGTAGCTGAGTACGGGCGGGGCAAACCGGTGAGTGAAAGCCGGTATAGTTTTGAGCAGAAACAGGGGGAAAATACTGTTTTCGGCGACTGGTTTGTAAGCGACGACGACCTTATGAGCAATTTTGAGATAAAGGATAAAAACGGCCTGTTGCTGTACAAAGAAACCGTTATCTATATGGCGAAAAAACCGAAGAAAAAGCGTTCGGGAAAATAGGCGGTCGCTCCGTTTTCTAAAAAAGCCGCGCGTTTAAGCAACTTCCATACGTTGCCGGCTATCACGCAAATTTAACGGCGCCTACATAATCTCTTAACATTTACCGTTTAATATCCACAGTATGGATATTACAAATCAGAGAAAAACCTTCAGCGTCCGTGCCGATAATCCCTTTGAAGCAACCGTCAGGGTAATTCTTAGCCTGTTCATTATCGTCCTTCAGGTTTTCTCCCGCAAAGGAGAAGGTATGGGAAAGTGGGCAGACAGTTCTGGAGCAGAGGGTACAAGAAAGGAGGTAATAATGGAAAAAATCGGTTGTCCGTATATGACAGAGCAGAAACGGCGCAAGTTCTGTAGCGCTTCCATGACGCGCATGATACCGGACAGTGAACAACAGAGAACCCGGTGCGCCACCGACGACTACGATTTCTGCGCGACATTCCTCGGCCATGTTTTGAGGGGCGGCAACAGAAAAGAGACTGAGCCGTGCAGAGTAATGTACGTCGGGTGAACAAACAGACCTAAAGGGAAGAAGGGAGCATATCCCCGCGAACAATCCCTTCGCTCTTCTTGTTGATTTTCGGATAACGAAGCTATACCGGGCATCTTCAGACTCATTTCATATTGGAAAAAGGT
>JAJRYM010000257.1 GCA_024275775.1 Nitrospirota bacterium | reverse complement strand
TAAAGCAACTGGAGGAACTCGCGAAATGAGCGAAGAAAAGGTAAAAGTGAAAGTAACCGACAAACGGCACTGGGCGAAGGCGCAGGAAGAAGGCGACTCGTCCGGCGAGGGGACGGGAAGCGAACGTTTGCCGACTTATGTTGAGAATCTGAAACAGCAGGTGGCGGCAGGCGAAGAGAAGCTTCAGGAATATATCGCGGCCTACAGGGAGAAAATGGCTGAAAACGATCGTTTCCGGGAGCGGTTGCAGAAAGATGTTGAAAGGCGCGTGGAAGCCGGCCTGGCGGATATTTTCCGGGATATTCTGCCGATGCTGGATAATTTTGAACTTGCCATGACCCATGCGCGGGCAACGCACGATATCGAAAAGCTCATCGAAGGGGTTTCCATGATAAAATCCGGCCTTTTAAACCAGCTTCTCTCGGCCGGAATGAAGGAAGTGGACTGCCTTGAAAAAGAGTTCGATCCGGCCATTGCCGAAGCTGTTGCCGTTGAGGATGTTACCGATGAAAGCATGGATCACAAGGTGTTGGAAATAATTCAGCCCGGCTATATGCTTAACGACCTGCTCCTGAGACCGGCGCGGGTAAAAGTTGGCAGGCACAAGAAACAATGACAAGCAAACGGGATTATTACGAAATACTGGGTGTTGACCGCAATACAGCCAAAGCCGAAATAAAGAAAGCGTACAGGAAGGCGGCGGTAAAATATCATCCCGACAAGAACCCCGACGATAAGGAAGCGGAAGAGAAGTTCAAGGAAGCTTCCGAGGCGTTTCAGGTGCTTCATGACGATGAAAAGCGGAGGCTTTACGATCAGTTCGGCCATGCCGGACTGAAAGGCGCCGGTTTTTCGGGTTTCAGCGGTTTTGAGGATATTTTTTCCAATTTCGGGGATATTTTTTCCGATATATTCGGAGGTTTCGGCGCTCGCTCCCGCCATCCCGGCACAGGCGCCAGCCTTCGGTACGACCTTCCTATAGAGCTTGAAGAGGCGGCGACCGGCGCCGAGAAAATAATCGAGTTCACCAAAAGCGTCGCCTGCGCGGAATGCGGCGGTTCCGGCGCCCGGTCCGGCACATACCCTGAAACCTGTTCCGTATGCCACGGGCATGGGCAGGTGGCCAAACGGCACGGTTTCTTCTCCATCAGCGTCACCTGCCACCGATGCGGCGGGTCGGGAAAGGTTATTACGCACCCGTGCCCGCAATGCCGTGGAGAGGGTAAAGCGCAGGAATCGAAAAGCCTGAAAGTCAAAATACCGGCCGGCATAGAATCCGGCCAGCAGTTGAGGCTTTCGGGAGAAGGAGAGGCCGGAGAAAGGGGAGCGCCGCCCGGAGACCTGTACGTGGTAATCCACATAAAACCGCATCGTATTTTCGAACGGTCGGATAATGACCTGCTCTGCCAGCTTCCAATATCTTTCACGCAGGCGGCCTTGGGGGCTGAAATAGAGGTGCCCACACTGCTCGGTAAAGCGAGCCTTACGATAAAGAAGGGCACCCAGACGCATGCCCTCTTCAAAATACAGGGGGAAGGCCTGCCGAGCCTCAGAGGCGGCAGGCAAGGCGACCTGATAGTGCAGGTTATCGTTCAGGTGCCAAAGAAATTCAGCCGGAAGCAGGAGACACTTCTGAGGGAGTTCGCGGAGCTTTCCGGCGAGAAAGTCTCGGAAAAATCCGAAGGATTTTTTCAGAGGTTCATTCGCTAAAAAAGTAGTATACTGTTCCGCGATATGGGGGTATCAAAATTGATCGAGTGGAGACGGCTGACGGCTTTGGAAAAAGCCTTCGGCGGTCTCTTCGGCATAATCCATTACTGCCTACGGGTACGGCCTTTGTGCGCGCCTTCCTTCCGGAAAACCTCCCCCAGTCATTCAAAATGTTTCAAAGCAACCCAGGGCGGAGACCGGCCGGATTTTATCCATGCTTGCCTCCGCCCGACGGTTGCTTTTTCAGGCTGACGATTTAGAGTCCGGCTTTTTTTTGCCGGTATTGTTAATCAGCTCTTCCGGGGGCAAAAGCAGGTCTTCCAGAAAAAAGGCGGAGAATTCCGCGCGTCCACTCAACCCGGCTTTTCGGTAAATTTCCAGCGACTGCTGTCTGGCGGTTCTTTCGCTGGTTTCTCTCAAACCGGCGATTTCCTTAAAGCTAAATCCTTTCAGCAACAGCAGTCCGACCTCCTTTTCGGCCGGCGTGAAACGCCATCTGGACATCTGCCTGTCTATGGCGTCGCCCAGCCCCCGTAGATATTTCTCGGCGTCCTTTTTCCATGCGGCGAGATCTTTTTCCGACTGTTCAAGATTAAGCCGCAGTGTGAGGTTCTGTTTTTTTATAAGGTAGCTATTCCGGAGGATAAGAAAAAAACCTATAAACGAAAGAGAAAAAATCAACCCTTCCGCCATAATATGCGGTAATGAACTGCCTTCCATCAGGTCGCTATTGACGTCGAAAATAGTTACGACGGCGACAATCGCCATAATCAGCGCATACAAAATATAGTCTTTTGACATAGTTACACTCGTAACATTTTTAAAGTCAGATGCTTGGCAAGTAGGTCATATGACCAATTGTCGGCCCGCCTTTTACCGTTTAGTTTGAAGGCAATTATAACAGGAAATTTTTACAACCTTAATTTTGGAGGAAAACTTATGCCGTTACATCCTATGGCCGTGCATCTTCCCATCGTATTGGCCGTGCTCATCCCTCTTGCCATGGTTGCGGTTATCGCGGCATCGAAGAAAATCACAAACCAGCGCGCCGTTTGGGCAGTGATATTCGGTTTCTGCGTTCTGCTAACCGTATCTTCGTTCGTCGCCATGAAACTTGGGGAAAGGGAAGAGGAAAGAGTCGAAAAGGTCGTTTCCGAGCAGATTATTGAAAATCATGAGGAATGGGCCGAGGCCTTTACCTGGACCACTCTTCTGCCGCTTCTGTTTACCGGGCTGATGCTCAAGAAAAAACATCCCTCGTTAAAATATCTGGCCGCCGCTTCCGGCGTTGCGGTGCTTGCGCTGGGCGTGATTACGGGGCATGAAGGAGCCGAGCTTGTTTATAAACATAACGCGGGGAAAGTGTATATGAGCGCCGGCGCCTCTTCCGGCGGGGGCCACGCCCTTGGGGGAGAGACGGTAAAAGATGACGACGACGATTAAGGGGGATGCTCTTTTATAGCTGATTGCCGAAATTAATTATTGAGCGGGGCGGAGATATGTCACTCTGGTTCCCTCCACTCTCACTCCGTTCCGCTCTTTTTTTTAATTTCCCGCACCCTGCGTCAGCTTAAGAGAAGATTGCGCTATGGCTTATTCCGCTACTATTATCAGACGGGATGGTCATGCTTCTTGCTAGGCTCTTGTAGCCTCCCTCGGTCTTCCTCTCGGAACCGTTTTTTCAGCCTTCTTTGCGCATTTCAATGTGGCAGTAGTTTTCCCCTTGATAGGAGATATTGAAAGTTTTGCTCCAAGCGCATCCATTATAGTCCGTAAGGTTTGCACCTTTGGATGGTGCTCACCCGATAGAGTTCTGTAAAGGGTGGTTCGGCTCATTTGTGCGGCGGTGGCCAGGCACGATATCCCTCCCTGCGCCTCTGCCACATTACGCAACGCTTTCATGAGGTATTTGTCATCTCCCTCCTCAAGCGCGGCGTTAAGATAACTTGCCGCAACAGCGGAGTCTTTCAACCTTTTAATGAGATCCGGCCGGAAAGGTATTGATTTTGCCATTTTACGTCTCCTTAAACTAACTCTAAATATTCACTTGAAAATAAATTCTACAAAACTATCGGCATTATCTGTTTTTATAGTCTTCCCAATATTCCTTCGCTTTTCCGATATTCCGTTTTTGATTTCTTTTTTCGCCGCCAAGAAGCAGGATTATCAGCCTTCTGCCTTCAAGAGCAAAATATATTCTGTATCCGGGGCTTAGGTGTATTCGCATGTCATAGATGCCGCCTTTCAGCGGTTTCCAGTCACCGAAGTTTCCATCCTCTGCCCTATCAATCCTTTGGAGCACGATGCCGTGAACTTCAGCGTTTTTAATTGCATCAAGCCACTCCTGAAAAGGGACTTTGCCTTTATCGGTAAGGTAATATTCAGCTTCCCTTTTCCTTTTCACCTCGGGTATATTGTAGTATATAGACGACAAAAGTCAATGTTCGGATGGAAATTTCTTATTAAACTGGCTTGCCCGGCCGTAGTGATGCCAAGGAATTTTTCTGGAATTTGAGTCCGTCTTTATCCCGCCCGGCTTCGTTCTGCGAACTACGCCGTGGCAGTCTCCTAACGGAGGCTGGAGCGGGAGACGGGGATCGAACCCGCAACGTCCAGCTTGGGAAGCTGACACTCTACCATTGAGTTACTCCCGCAACAGGTCGGGATGAAAAAACCCGGCCCCTTTACGGAGCCGGACTC
>JAJRYM010000017.1 GCA_024275775.1 Nitrospirota bacterium | reverse complement strand
GCAGGGTGTTGACTGCTCCAACCTCGAAATAAACCTTGCGGGCGCGGAAAAGCCTGAGGAGATTATTCTGGTAGGCGCGCATTACGATTCGGTTTTCGGAAGCCCCGGCGCCAACGATAACGGTTCCGGCGTGGCCGTCCTGCTGGAACTTTCAAGAGCGCTGGCGAAAAGCCGCCCGACCAAAACCGTTCGTTTCGTAGCGTTCGTTAACGAGGAACCTCCATTTTATCATTCGAAAGACAGGGGCAGTCTCGTTTATGCGAAAGAGGCCAAAAGACAGCGGGAAAATATCGTCGGCGTGATAGTGCTGGAAACGGTCGGCTGTTTTAAGAACGACGCCCACAGCCAGGATTATCCTGCGCTCGTAAGATATTTTTATCCCGATACTGCAAATTTCATAGCGTTCGTTTCTAACCTCAGGTCGCGCGGGTGGCTTAAACAGGTAACGGAAAGTTTTCGGGCGGCCACAAATTTTCCCGTCGAACGGCTGGCGATATTTCCGCCTATCGCGCCGGGAGTTTCGTGGAGCGATCACAACTCGTTCTGGAAATTCGGATACAGGGCGATGATGGTTACCGATACCGCCTTCTACCGCTACCCTTACTATCATACGGCGCAGGATACGCCCGAAAAGCTCAATTACACCGCCATGGCGAAACTGGCCGAAGGGCTCGTTAAAACCGTCGCTCGCCTTGCGGGATGAACTGCATACTCAAAAATAGTGCGGTTCATAAAATCCTCCCCTTCGCGGTAAGGGGATGTGGGCGCCGCACTTTAGCGCGGCGCTCGGAGGGGTTCTACAATCGCGGGAGAAAACGGCGGGTTTCGATTATAATCAGATAGCGTCGTTTAACTTTTTCGAGGAGGTAGTGAGATGGATGTTTATGACAAACCGGAATCGCCGGCTACGGATATCGTAAAAAATATGGGGCCGCTGGCGCCGCTTGCCGGTGTATGGGAAGGCGATAAAGGCGTTGACGTATCGCCGGCCCGCGAAGGGGAGGCTGAAACGAAGTTTCGTGAAAGAATAACTTTCACGCCGATAGGCCCGGTTGTGAACGGCCAGCAGGTTTTGTACGGACTCAAATATACGACCGTCGCGTGGCCGCTGGGCGAGGACGACCCGTTTCACGAGGAGGTCGGCTACTGGATGTGGGATCCCAAAGACAAGCAGGTTATGCGCTGTTTCATGGTGCCTCGCGTAGTTACCATCAACGCCGGCGGCACAGCGGAGCCGGACGCGCAGTCGTTCAACCTGTCGGCTAAAGTCGGGTCGGAGACGTACGGCATACTTTCCAACCCGTTTCTCGATAAAGCTTTCAAAACCATCGGCTACGAGTGCGAGGTAACGATAAACGGCGACGGCAGTTTCAGCTACTCCGAAGATACCCAGTTGCAGATACACGGCGCCGACGCACTGTTTCACCATACCGACAAGAACACGCTTGCCAAGGTGGAGGGATAATTCATGCAGATATGAAGTGTCGGGATGAAGTAAAAGGGAACCTTGCCATTCATCGTTGAGTGCTTATCAAGCCCCCTAACTTTTAGTTGTAATCTTTATCATCAATTTAATGAATACGAATATCATATAACCGGCAAATAATTGTTTGTTGGGTATTAATAACAGCCGTTGACAGCAAGCGAGGAAGGCTTTATCTTGACCTCATTGGGGCCGTAGCTCAGCTGGGAGAGTGCCTGACTGGCAGTCAGGAGGTCAGGGGTTCGATCCCCCTCGGCTCCACCATATTTTAATAGGTTCCCGCGCGGTTTTCCCATTTTCCGATTGAGGGGGAAACTGACTACATTCTGACTACATTTCCCCTTTGCTAACACACAACTGGGCTTTGCGCTTGCGTCGGGGGGATAAATAAGTGACAATAACCAACTCAAAAAAACTATTTCCTGTGCGTGAAAATTAAAGGAGCATCGCTGAATGGGCTGGGAAGATAAATGGCGTCCGCCTTCGGGTGGAGCCGGCGGGCAGAGACCGCCGATAAACATTCCGGAAATCAAGTTCCCCACGCTACCTCCGCTTAACAAGGGATCGATTATCATCGGTCTGCTGGCGCTTCTGCTTGTATGGGCCGCAACCGGTTTTTACAAGGTGGAGCTGAACGAACGGGGCGTGGTTCTCCTTTTCGGCAAGTTCGTGAAGATAGCGAATCCGGGCCTGAACTGGTTTCTGCCGAGCCCCATCGGTACCGTGGTGAAGGTGAGGACGGAAGAAATTAAAAGAGTCGAAATCGGGTTCCGGTCAACCGGCAGGAAGGGAAGATTTTCCAACCCCAACGCCTACAGGGAAGAATCGCTGATGCTCACCAAATCGGTGAACATCATAGATATCGATATGGTTGTGCAGTATCAGGTAACCGATCCGGTTAAATACCTCTTCAACGTGGCGGATATCAGGCGCTCTCTGGGAGACAGAGGGCTTGAAGTCACCGTCCGCCAGACCGCCGAGAGCGCCCTGCGCGAGGTGGTCGGCAGAACGGAAATAGACTTGCTTCTTACCACCCAGAAAAGCAAGGCGCAGGAGGAGATACGCGTTTTGATGCAACAGATTCTCGATAAGTACGACACCGGCATCACCGTAGGCCTTGTGCAGTTTCAGGATGTTCATCCGCCGCAGGAAGTAAGGGACGCGTTCAAGGACGTGAACAACGCCGAGGAAGACAAGAACCGCCTTATAAGGGAGGCGGAAGGCTACCTTAATTCCGTCATACCGGTTACGCGCGGAAAGGTGGCCCGCATAATCAAAGAGGCGGAAGCCTACCGTGAACAGAAAATCAGCAGGGCCGAAGGCGACGCTTCCCGTTTCCTGCAAAAGCTGACGCAGTACAGGAAAGCCAAAGATGTTACACGCACAAGGCTTTATTTCGAGAGGATGGAGTCGGTGCTCTCGCAATCCCGAATAATGATAATGAATAAGGATACCGCCGCCAAACTGATGCCGCTGATGCAGTTGGGAGAAGGCGTACCGCTTCCGGGCAAGGCCGGAGCTACGGCCGTGGGAGGCGCCAAATGAAGCAGGCGACGAAAGCCGTTCTCGCCATAGTGGCACTGGCCGTCATTGTGCTGGCGGGCGACGTTTTTTATACCGTAAAGGAATATGAGCAGGCGGTGGTACTCCGCTTCGGCAAATTCGTTACGACTGTGAGGAACCCCGGCCTGCATCTTAAAATGCCGTTAGTTCTGCAGGTGACGACATACGATAAGAGACTGCTGGGGTACGACATCGCCCCGACCGAAATCGTGACGAAAGATAAAAGAACCCTGCTGGTCGACAGTTTCTCGAAATGGCGGATTACCGACCCGGAACTTTTCTACAAGCGGGTTAAAACGGAAGCTAACGCGCGCGGAAGAATAAAGGACATAATCTATTCCGAACTGTGGCAGGAGTTCGGCCAGCACTCGCTGGAGGAGATTGTCTCCGTAAACCGGCGGGTTTTTATGAAGAAGGTAACCGACCGTTCCAATGATAAAGCGAGCGAGCTGAAGATGGGCATCGAGATATTGGATGTGAGGCTGAAGCGGGCCGACCTGCCGCCTGAAAATCAGAACGCCGTGTTCCGGCGCATGAGGGAGGAGCGCAAACGTATCGCCAGCCAGTTCCGCGCGGAAGGAAGGGAAGAGGCGAACAAGATACGAGCCAAGGCCGATAAAGAAAAAACCATCATGCTTGCGGAAGCCTACAGGAAGGAACAGGAAACACGCGGAGAGGGCGACGCTAAATCGATTAAAATATACGCAGATGCCTACAATCAGGACGCAGAGTTTTTTGAATTTATCCGCGCTCTCGAATCATACGGAAAAGCTCTTAAGACAAACAGCTCCGTTATTCTCACGAACGAATCGGAATTCCTGAAATACTTCGAGAAAACAAAGCACGCCAAATAGCCGAATAACGGCCGTTCTTTTCAGCAGTAAAGTCTTAGTGCGTTATCGCGCATTATCAGCCGGGCTTCGGATTTGCTATTCGCCACGGAATTGATGATTTCCTTTTGTTCCCGCATAATCGCCTCGCGGTAGCCGCTATCCGGCCTCATCACCGTATCGGTTCCAAAAATAATATTTTCCGGCCCGAAAACCCGAAGGGCTGTTCGAAAAATCTCTTTCAGTGCCATATTTGCCGGCGTGTACTCCCTCCAGTTGTTCGTGCCGGAACTATCCAGATATAGATTCGGAGCGTGGAACGCCAGCAGGCAGACTTCCCGAAAAAACCCCGCCCCGAAATGGGCGATTATAAAATTAAGTTTCGGAAATAGTTTCAGCGGCAGTTGAATATCGAGAGGGTTCGTATAGCGGTAATCGGAAGCGGGGGCGTGGGTTATCCCCATGTGGAATGTAATCGGTACGCCCAGGCTCTGCGCCTCCTCGTAGAGCGGGAAAACGGCGCTGTCGTACGCGTGGAAAAACTGAATGGAGGGGTAAAGCTTCAGCCCTTTAAACCCCATTTCCTTCACGTATTTCCTCAGCCTGTCCGGCGCGTTGATTGAAAGCGGGTCGTCAAGAAATGCGTAGCCTATAAACCGTTCCGGGGCGAGGCGGATGAACTCTCCAAGCTGTTCCTGCCTTTCCGAAACCGGGAAAAAGACCGCTTTTTCTATTCCGTGCTCATCCATCGCCGCTATCCATCTTTTGGCAATCTCTTCAAGCGGCGTTTTGGCAATATAATCCACCAACCCACTGCTGAAGGGATGGTTTGAGCCGGCGAGAACCGTTTCGCTGAATGCGGGATAGTCCGCATCGAATCGGTTTGTCGCGTCCCGCACCATTTCGGCCGTTACGAGATGAACATGCGCGTCTATCATTTTCTTCCCCGAAAAGAATGACAAAAACCGTAATTGAGATTATATGATAACGGCAACGGGCGGATTTTGGAAATTCGGCGCGCATAGAGACCGCCGGCGCGGAAGATGTTATTCTGGTTTGAAGAAATATGGACAGGAAAATAAACGCCGAACTTATCATTTTTGATCTCGATGGAACCCTTATCGATTCCAGAAGAGATATAGCTGTATCGGTTAACGAAACGCTGGAAGCGCTCTCCCTGCCTGCGCTTTCCGAGGAACTGATATACAGCTATGTAGGCAACGGAGTGCGCCTTCTGCTTGAGCAGGCTGTTCAGAAAGCCGGGCTGGAAAACGGTATCGAACGGGCTGTGGATGTTTTTCGCCGGGTTTATCCAAAAAGACTGCTTGAAACTACGGTTATGTTCGACGGCGTGGAGGATGTGTTGAGACACTTTCTTTCGCTGGATAAAAAAATGGCCGTAGCCAGCAACAAGCCTTACCGCTATGTCGAAGAGATACTGAACGGGCTGGACATGACCAGATTTTTTCTGTCTGTAAAGGGCGGCGATTCCCAGAAAAGAAACAAGCCGGCCCCGGATATGCTTAACGATATCATGTCCGAAGCCGGCGTTGGCAACAGCGCCTCGGTATTCGTGGGAGACAGCGGGATAGATATTCAGACCGGTAAAAATTGTGCCGTCCGCACCATAGGCGTTACTTACGGTTTCCGTTCGAGGGAAGAGGTTGTGCAAAACCTGCCGGACGTCATCGCCGAAAATCCGGCTGAGCTGAAGGAGATTATCGAATGATGGCAAGAAAAGAGAGAACGGGGGAATGTGTCATGTGCGGGGAGTGCTGTAAGAAAACCAGAGTAACCGCTGTTTTAAGCAATATCGTGAGCCAGCACGGGTCGCTGAAAGAGGCGGAGGCTTATTATTCCTTGCACGGGATAAAGATAATGGATGTGGATGAAGCGGGCGACAGGGCGCTACTGGAAATTGATATGCAGTGCAGTAAGCTTGCGCCCGATAACAGTTGCCTCCTGAACGGAACGCCGGAGAAAAAACCGCTTATCTGCCACAAATATCCGTGGTTTGAGGATGATATAGAAACATGCGGCTATACTTTTGTTGCGAAAACCGGCTATTGAATCTGAGCTTTTACGCGTAATATGGAATCAGGAGCGGGACGATGAAAAAAAGGAGAGATGTCACCCCTCTCTGCGACGCTATAATTCTCGCAGGCGGGAAACCGGACGGCATAGACCTCTCGGTTCCGAATAAAACCTTCGTAAAAATAAGAAACCGCGCGCTGTTTATCCATGTTCTTCTGGCGCTTTTGAAAGTCGAAAGAATCGGAACGATTTTCATAGTCGGCCCCGGCGATGAGATTCTTCGGGAGCTTGAGAGGGAGAGCGCCGATATTCCGCCGGAGAGAGTTAGCGTTAAACAGGAGCGTTCCAATATCGTTGAGAATGTCTGGCGTCCTGTTCTGGAATCTATTGATGGATACCGCCCCGGCAGGGAGGAGACAGACGCATCGGTCAGGAATAAAGCCGTATTCGTAACAAGCGGAGATTCTCCCCTGATGACTCCCATGGAAGTGGACGAGTTCTTAAACGGATGTACTAATCTGGAGAAATACTGCTGGTTTATGGGCATGACGCCCCACGAGGTTCTGGAACAGTACGAGCCGAAGGATAATCGGCCGGGAGTCAGGCTGGCCTGCTCTCATTTCGCGGAGTCCCTTCTGAGGATAAACAATCTTCATCTTCTGCAACCGTTTCGCATAGCTAACAAAAACGAGTTTAGCGAGTTCTATAGGGTAAGGCATCTCACACGGTACGCGGATATTATAAAAAGCGGAGTAGGGCTCTTGAAACGGCGGATTGACCGAAACATTCTCACCGGCTGGTTCGAGATGCTTTTGGCGATGAAATCCAGGGAATGGGGGTTTAATCGGCTATCGGACGCGATAAGAAAACTGGTTCCGCTGGAAAGGGGCGAAAGGGTTGTCGGAAAACTTATCGGCGCGCCGTGCCGGGCTGTTGTAACCACGTACGGCGGATGCGCGCTCGATGTGGATAAGCCCGACACCAGACAGGTTGTAGAAATAATGTACGACGACTGGATGAGATATCAGGAGCTCATGGGAGAAGGAAAACGGCAGGGCCGCAAGGAAGCCTTACAGGCAAATATACGCCCTTAATTTAAAGCGGGTGTTTTTTCTTCGACTGCTGAGCGGCGATATTGCGTACGGCCTCGTGTAACCCATCTCTGACGGTTTAACTCTCGATGCGCTTGACATTATCGTAAACATGGTCGCTGTTTCTCATGCCGACCAGAGCGGCGGTTACGGCGGGATTCTTCAACACCCAGTTGATGGCAATGTTTTTAATCGGCACTCCCGCATCGTTTGCGGTTTTCATGAGAGTTTGAAGTTCATCGTAGGCTTTTTCCAGAGATTCTTTCCGGAAAATCCCAAGCTTCCCCCTGCCGCGCCAGTCGCTGAATTTCGATGCGGGACTGTATTTGCCTGTAAGCAGTCCCGAAGCGAGCGGAGAGTACGCGAGCACTCCCATCCCGTATTTTTCGGCGGTCGGCAGAATTTCCTTTTCCGCTTCCCTTTCCAGCATATTGTATTTGGTCTGAATCGAATCGACCTGTGCAACCTCATTGGCGCGCGTGAGAAGATCCGCCTCGAAATTGCTCACGCCGATTGCGCGTATTTTCCCTTCTTCCCTTAAGCGGGCGAGTGCTTCCATGGCCGGTTCAATCGGGTCGTCGGGCGAGGGGAAATGAATCTGATAAATATCTATCCAGTCCGTTTTCAGCCGTCTGAGGCTGGCTTCCAGCTCCATGCGGATGGAAGCCGGTTTGAGGTCGTTATAAAGGAATCCCAGTTCTTCTTTTTGCCATAACAGACCGCATTTGGTGGCGATAACGACTTTCTCCCGGCATTTTTTCAGCCGTTTGCCGAGCAGAGTTTCGCTCCGCCCGAAGCCGTAAACCGGCGCTGTATCGAACAGCGTGATACCGGCGTCCACGGCGGCTGAAACGGCGTTAAGGGATTCCTGCTCGTTCTGTTCAGCCCAAAAGGGGGGGCCGCCTATTTGCCAGGCTCCGAATCCGATTTCGGAGATTTCTATTTCAGTTTTACCAAGTTTTTGATATCGCAAGACAAACTCTCCGATGTTTTAAAGGTGAATTATAATTCAAATTATCGGCAACCTGTTAAGATATTCGCCCATGGCGCCACTCATTTCTAAGGTATTCTAATTTATGTACGATATAGCGATAATAGGCGGCGGAGTTGGCGGGCTTGTAACCGCCAGCGGTTCCGCTCAGTTCGGCGCCAAGGTTGCGCTTATAGAAAAGTGGAAGCTTGGCGGGGACTGCCTTAATTTCGGTTGTGTTCCCACTAAAACGCTCATTCATTCGTCCCGTATTTTTCACCAACTGCGCAACGCCGGCGAAATAGGAATAAAAATAAGCGGCGCCGAGCTAGATTTCAAAAGGGTGATGGAGCATATGCGTGAAATACAGGCCCGCATAGCCGTGGTGGACGATCCCGAGCGGTTCCGAAAAATGGGAGTGGATGTTTTTTTCGGAGAGGGGAGTTTCAGGGATGCCAACACTTTCCTTGTTGACGGCAAGGAAATAAAGGCGCGGAAATTCCTTGTGGCAACCGGTTCGCGCCCGGCCGAGCTGACGGCTCCCGGCGCGGAAACTGTGGATTATCTAACCAACGAAACGATACTGGATATCAATGAACTGCCCGCTTCGATGATCGTTCTCGGCGCCGGGCCGATAGGGATGGAATACGCCCAGACTTTTGCCCGGTT
Source organism: Nitrospirota bacterium (assembly GCA_024275775.1). GTDB lineage: Bacteria > Nitrospinota_A > UBA7883 > JACRGQ01 > JACRGQ01 > JAJRYM01. The sequence continues at coordinate 5,356 of JAJRYM010000017.1, read as the reverse complement.
CGGGTGCGACGTGACGGTATTTCAGCGAGGCGGAACAATCCTAGCGAAAGAAGACGAGGAGCTTACCAGCATTCTATGGAAAGTGCTGGAAAAGGAAGGGGTTAAATTTGCAACCTGCCCCAGCATTAAGAAGGTTGCAAAAGCCGAAGGCGGAATTGCGCTTACCGCCGGTTACGGTGATGGAAAACCGGAAAAAACTTTTCTGGCGGAAAAGCTTTTTGTCTCCATCGGGAGAAGGCCCAATATAGAAAATCTGAACCTCGAAGGGATAGGAGTTAAGACAAATCGCGCCGGCATAGTGGTGGACGACACCCTTAAAACCACGGTCTCGAATATCTGGGCGTGCGGCGATGTTACCGGTATGTTTCCTTTTACCCACATGGCGGAATACGAAGCCGGGATTGTTATTTCAAACGCGCTCTTCCCGTTAATCAGAAGGAAAATGAACAAAAAAGTGGTGCCGTGGTGCACGTATACGGCCCCGGAGCTGGCGCGGGTAGGCCTTACGGAAGCGGAGGCCGAAAAGGAGTACGGACGTGACCGCATAAAGGTTTACCGTTACGAATACAAAGAGCACGACAGGGCGATAATCGAGGGGGCGACAGACGGGCTAGTCAAACTTGTATGCGACCGCCGGGGCAAAATCCTCGGCGCACACATACTCGGCGCGGACGCCGGAAACCTTATCCATGAATACACCCTTGCCATGAACAGCGGGCTGGGTGTGCAAAAAATAGCCGGCACTGTTCACGTTTATCCGACCATGGGGCAGATAGTTAAACGCGGAGCCGACCAGTATTACCGCGAGAAACTGTTCAGCGGGCTGATGGCCGCCTTCACGAAATTCTGGTTCGGCCGGAAATAGAGTGATATTTAAGGTTTTTTAGGCGAAAACTCCTTGACATATGCCGGTACCGCAAATAAACTGATTTGCTTTCCGTTCATTGCGGAAACTTTTTTCTGATTAACCAGTTGGATAGGGTATAAATGGAAGCTGTAGCGAAGGCAAGACATATAAGAATGTCGCCTCAAAAAGGAAGACTTGTAGCGAATATGGTGCGCGGGCAGAAAGTATCCGCTGCGCTCGGCATTCTGCATTTCACGCCTAAAAAACCTGCTCGTATTATTGAAAAGATTTTAAAAAGCGCTCTTGCGAACGCGGAAGAAAAAAATGTGGCGGATCCTGAAGATATGACCATCGAAACGATATTTGTGGACAGAGGTCCGGTAATCAAGCGGATGTTGCCGAGGGCAAGAGGCCGGGCGGATGTTCTCCGAAAGCCGCTTAGCCATATAACGGTGGTTCTGACCGATAAAAAACCGGCCGATGAGAAAAAGCCGGAGGCGGCAGCAGAAACCGGCGCAAAAAAGGCCGCTAATAAAGGAAAGAAGTAAACAAGGATGGGACAGAAAACACACCCGATAGGATTAAGGCTTGGCATAGTAAAGCCTTGGCTTTCAAATTGGTTTGCCGATAAAGATTTCGCGGCTCAACTGCATGACGACCTTAGAGTAAGAAAGTTTCTTAAAAAGGCCACCAGTCACGCAGGCGTCTCCAAGGTAGTTATAGAAAGACGCGCAAAACAGGTAAAGATAAATATTCACACATCCAGGCCAGGCATCATAATCGGCAAAAAAGGTTCGGAAGTCGACGCTCTCAAGCGGCAAGTGCAGAAGATACTGGGGAAGAGCCAGGAAATATCGATTAACATAAAGGAAGTTCGCCGCCCGGAAACGGACGCCCAGCTTATAGCCGAAAACATCGCCCTTCAGCTCGAACGAAGGATCGCCTTCCGCCGCGCCATGAAGAAGGCGGTAGGCCTTACCATGAGGTTCGGCGCTAAAGGAATAAGAGTAAACTGCGCCGGCAGGCTGGGCGGAGCCGAAATAGCCCGGACGGAATGGTACAGAGAAGGCCGCGTGCCGCTTCATACTTTGCGCGCCGATATCGATTACGGTTTTACGGAAGCAAAAACGACGTTCGGTATTATCGGAGTAAAGGTGTGGGTTTTTCACGGCGAAATAATAAAGCACCGTTCCGAAAACAAGGGAATCCTTGCGCCGGCGGAAGCTGTCGCGCCCAAATCCAAGCCGCCGAGAAAGTTTAAACCGAATGCTTAGCCCTAAAAAAGTAAAGTACAGAAAACGCCAGAAAGGCAATAATCGCGGTGTCGCGTACCGCGGGTCGAAAATCAGTTTCGGCGATTTCGCTCTCCAGATAATGGTGCCCGGCATCATTACCGACCGCCAGATTGAGGCCGCGCGCGTTGCCATTACCCGCCACGCCAAGAGAGGCGGCAAAGTATGGATACGGATTTTTCCCGACAAGCCGATTACGAAAAAACCGGCGGAAGTAAGAATGGGAAAAGGAAAAGGTTCTCCGGAGCAGTGGGTCGCCCGCGTAAAGCAGGGCCGAATCCTTTTTGAAATGGCCGGAGTGGAAGATGACGTAGCCATTGAAGCCCTCAGGCTGGGAGCGATGAAACTGCCTGTAAAAACAAGAGTGCTCAACAAGGCGCTAAGAGGATGTTTATCATGAAGGCCGCTGAGATTAGAGAGCTTACCGATGAAGAGCTTGCACTGAAGCTCGAAGAGCTTCGGCGCGAACATCTTAACCTGCGGTTTCAGAAGACAACTCAGCAGTTGGAAAAACCGCATCTGATTAGAAATGTGCGCCGTGATATAGCAAGAATTTATTCAATATCCAGCGAGAGACGGAGGGCCAAAAATGTCAAATCTCCCGCCTAACAGGAAAGTGCGCGTCGGTGATGTGGTGAGCAACGCCATGGATAAAACCGTCGTGGTGAAAATTGAGCGGAAGATTCTGCATCCGGTTTTCAAGAAATACATCAAGAAAACCAAAAAGCTGTACGCTCATGACGCCGATAACAGTTGCACAGTGGGCGACAAGGTACAGATTGTCGAAACCCGGCCGATAAGCAAGCTGAAACGGTGGAAAATCGTGTCGGTACTCGAAAAGGCTAGAGGCGTATGATCCAGTTAAGAACCGTTATGGAAGTTGCCGATAACTCCGGCGCGAAAATGGTGCAGTGCATAAAAGTGCTGGGAGGCTCCACGCGAAGGTACGCCAGGGTAGGCGATGTGATAAAAGTGGCCATCAAGCAGGCGGCGCCCCGTTCCAACATCAAAAAAGGGGAAGTAAAGAGGGCTGTCGTAGTGAGAACCAAAAAGGAATTCGGCCGCCCCAACGGCACCTATATAAAGTTTGACAGTAACGCCGCAGTGCTTATAACCGACGCGGGCGAGCCGGTTGGCACGCGCATCTTCGGCCCCGTATCACGCGAACTGCGCGACAAAAAATTCATGAAAATAGTTTCTCTTGCTCCGGAGGTACTGTGAGCTCTGTCAAAGTAAAAAAGGACGACCTCGTGGAGGTTATCGCAGGCCGGGAGAAAGGCCGCCGAGGCAAGGTGCTAACCGTCAAGCCTCAAACGGGCAGGATAGTTGTTGAAAAACTTAACATCGTAAAAAAGCATCAGAAACCGACCCAGCAGGCGCGCCAGGGCGGTATAATTGAAAAAGAAAATCCAATCAGGATTGATAACGTTAAAGTTGTATGTCCGAAATGCGACAAGGCCGTCCGGGTGGGCAAAAAGAAGCTCGAAGACGGAAAAAACGTTCGGATATGCAAAGTTTGCGATGAAATTCTGGATATAGTGTGAGAAAATCATGAGTTCTAATCTTCTGGAAGAATACAAACAGAATGTGGTTCCGGCGCTTATCCGGGAGCTTGGCCTTAAAAATGTTTATCAGGCGCCGAAGCTTGAGAAAATCGTTTTGAATATAGGGCTTGGCGACGCTACTACGGACGGCAAACTCATAGAAAGTGGAATTTACACGCTTACGATGATTACCGGACAGAAGCCAATTGTTACGAAAGCGAAAAGATCCGTTTCCAACTTCAAATTGAGGGAGGGCGCCTCCATCGGGGTGATGGTCACGCTTCGGAAGGACAGGATGTACGAATTTCTTGAAAGGCTCGTTGTGGCCGCTCTTCCGCGCGTGCGTGATTTCCGCGGTCTTCCGGCTAAAGGGTTCGACGGGCGCGGCAACTATACTTTCGGCATAAGGGAACAGCTCATATTCCCGGAGTTGGAATACGAAAAAATTTACAAGGTTAAAGGAATGAACGTTACAATCGTGACTACTTCGAACGATGATATACAGGGAAAGGCTCTGCTGAAAGCGCTTGGAATGCCTTTCCGCAATTAGGAGAAAAAAATTGGCAAAAAAGGCGTTGATTGCAAAAGCGTTGAAAAAACCGAAATTTTCCACGCGGGGATACAACCGCTGTCCACTCTGCGGAAGGCCGCGCGGATTTCTCAGGAAATTTCAGATGTGCCGGATATGTTTCAGAAAACTCTCGATGGAAGGGATGATCCCCGGCGTTACCAAGTCGAGCTGGTGAGGAAAATAATATGACAACCGACCCGATTGCCGATCTGCTTACAAGGATAAGAAACAGCATCATGGCCGGCCATGAAAAGCTGGATATGCCTTCATCTAAAATGAAAATAAGGATAGCCGAAATACTTCAGGATGAAGGATATATCAACGGCTTCAAGCTGATAAAAAATCACAAGCAGGGAATCCTGAGGATTTACATTAAATGGGTGGAGCCGAAGAAGTCGGCGATCACCGGACTGAAGCGGGTAAGCAAGCCCGGCCGAAGGGTTTACTCCTCATTCTCGGATATCCCCCGCGTTCTTCGCGGTATGGGGATAGCAATTGTTTCAACAAGCAAAGGGATAGTCACAGACTCCGTAGCCAGGCGCGAAAAGCGTGGCGGCGAAGTTGTGTGCTACATCTGGTGATATGTCCAGAATAGGCAAAAGTCCGATAGAAATTCCTTCCGGCGTGGAGGTGAAAGTAAACGGCAACCGCGTGGACGTAAAGGGCCCTCTCGGCAGTCTCGGCTGGGACGTGGCGAAGCCGATAACCGTGCGGCTTGACGGATCGAAGCTGATAGTTGAAAGACCGGACGATACGAAGAAATCAAAATCGCTTCACGGGCTGAGCCGTTCTCTGCTCGCCAATATCGTGGAAGGCGTTACGAAAGGTTTTGAGAAAAAGCTGGAGCTTCAAGGAGTCGGGTATCGGGCAAACCTGAAGGGCGATACCATTACTTTTTCTCTGGGTCATTCCCATCCTATCGTCGTAAAGGCGCCGGGCGGCATTTCATTCGAGGTCAATAAAAAACTTACCGAGGTAACGGTAAAAGGCGTAGAAAAACAGCTTGTGGGGCAGTTGGCCGCAGATATAAGGCAGTTAAGAAAAGTTGAACCTTATAAGGGAAAAGGTATCCGTTATAAAGGTGAGCATGTAATAAGAAAAG
>JAJRYM010000256.1 GCA_024275775.1 Nitrospirota bacterium | reverse complement strand
CTCGCCGGACGTTGCGGAAGCGGAAGCTTTAGCGGGCGATATTGCTTTCCACCTTGGCGGCGATGAAAACGTAATATATCTGCCCCAGTTCGAAACGTTACCGTACGAAGCTCTCTCCCCGCACCCGGATGTATCGGCGGCGCGAAGAAAAGCGTTGAGGCGGCTGGCGCTCCGCGAAAGCGAACCTTTTATCTGCGTTACAACGAGGCCCGCGCTACTGCAGTTATGCCCGCCGAGGGATGTCGTAACCGATTCATGGTTCCGAATAAAAACGGGCGGAGAGATAGACCTGGCCGGCCTTAGAAATTTCCTTGATAATACCGGCTATTTTTTCTCCGACCCTGTGGAAGAACAGGGGGCCTTCGCCGTGCGGGGCGGAGTAGTGGATATCTTTACGCCGCTGGCGTCGAAACCTCTCCGCATAGAGCTTTTCGGTGACGAAGTGGAATCTATCCGCAGGTTTAATACTTCCACTCAACGCTCGCTTGAATGGCTGAAAGAGGCGGAAATACCGCCTCTCAGGGAGATGGATTACGGCAAAGCGGATATGGATTATCTGATGAAAAAACTGGCGGAGCTGGAAAGCGAACAGTCGATATCGCTTGAAGAAGTCCGCACCAAGTTTAAAGAAAAGCAGTTTTTTTCCGCGATGGAGCTGTACCTGCCGTACTTTTGGAAACCGTCCGCGCCGGTAGAATATCTTCCGCAGGCGCCGGAAATCGTGGAAAGCGAATCGGAAACCGCGAACGAGCGGTTCAGGATCTTCCTTGCCGCTATTGAGGACGGTTATGCGCAGGCGATTGAAAGAGGCGCATATTATCCGCCGCCGGGAGAGCTTTACTGTCCAACCGAAAAAATAAAAAAGTTTTTTAATCCCGGCCTTGTTCTTACATCGATTTCAACCGAGGAAGAGAGCGGCGCGTGCAAGACCGTACACACCTTCGAAGCGCAGAGATACCGGGGCGGTTTTAACCGCTTCACTTACGACTGCAAAAGGGAGCTTGCGCGCGGGATGTCCGTTCTTATCGTTGTACGTTCGGAGAAATCGGCCGAAAGGGTGGGGAAACTTTTCCTTGAAGAAGACCTTGGAATAAGAAGAGCGGGCAAAGAAGATATTTCCGAAATCGCCCGGTCGGCAATGGCTGGGGAATATATGGAGCCGTCGCTCATGGTGGCTGTCGGCTCCGTTTCCGCGGGCTTCGCTTCGGACTCCCTCGCCGTTCGTATAACGACCGAAGAGGAGATATTCGGCCGGTACCGCCCGCCATCCGGCCGAAGGCCTGCGCGAAAGCCTACCGTCTTCGCAACCGATTTTTCCGATATCGCGCCGGGCGACTGCGTGGTTCACCGCGATCACGGCATCGGCCTCTACCACGGCACGAAGACCGTCCGCGCGGGCGAATCGTCCGATGAATATCTTGAGTTGGAATACGCCGGCCATCAGTCTCTCTTCATGCCGGTATCTTCGGTCTATCTACTGGAGAAATATTCCGGGGCGGGCGGCCCAACGCCTCCGCTCGACCGCATGGGCGGCTCGACGTGGCTGAAAACCCGGGAAAAAGTGAAGAAAGGGATACTGCAGATGGCCGGGGAACTGCTGGAGCTGTACGCCGCGCGGGAAACCGGCAAAGGCTATCGGTTCGATACGGCGAGCGCTTTTACCAGAGAATTCGCCGACACCTTCGAATACATGGAAACGCCAGACCAGGCGGCAGTCATAGAAGAGGTTCTGCGGGATATGGCGTCCGACAAGCCGATGGACAGGCTGGTATGTGGCGACGTAGGCTACGGCAAAACGGAAATAGCCATGCGAGCCGCTTTCGCGGCGGCCGTGGAAGGCAAACAGACCGCCTTCCTCGCTCCCACCACTCTGCTGGCAAACCAGCATTATGAAAATTTCAGGAGCCGCATGGAACCGTTCGGCGTGCGGGTGGAGATGGTAAGCAGATTTGTTCCGGCGGCACAGCGGAAAAAAATTATCGAAGAACTCGGGCAGGGAAAAGTGGACGTAATTATCGGCACGCACCGGCTTTTGCAAAAAGATGTCTCTTTTAACGATCTCGGCCTCGCGATTATCGACGAAGAGCAGAGGTTCGGGGTAAGGCACAAGGAGAAACTTAAAAAATACCGCGCCACAGTGGACGTACTTACGCTTACGGCTACGCCCATTCCGCGCACTTTGTATATGTCCTTTTCCGGTATCCGCGATATAAGCATCATCAACACCCCTCCGCCCGGCAGGCGGTCTATCAAGACATTCATTCGCAAACGTAAAGACAGCACCATTTTGGAAGCGGTGAACAGGGAGATAGCCAGAGGCGGGCAGGTATTTTTCGTTCATAACTCGATTGAAACAATCGGCGCGCTGGCGCGGCATTTAAGACAAATTCTGCCTAACGCGAGGATGGCCGTAGCTCACGGCAGAATGAACGGCACGGAACTTGAGAAAACTATGGAAGAGTTCGTAAAGCACAATGTGGATATTCTCCTATGCACCACCATAATAGAATCCGGGCTGGATATCCCTAACGCCAACACCATCATCATCAACCGCGCCGACCAGCTCGGCCTCGCCCAGCTTTACCAGCTTCGCGGGAGGGTTGGGCGGGACAGGCACCGCGCCTACGCCTACCTGCTTGTGCCCGAAGTTCTCTCAGAACTCGCGCAAAAAAGAATAGCGGCCATCGAGGAGCTTTCAACTCTGGGGTCGGGATTTCGGCTGGCCGCGCGGGATATGGAAATAAGGGGAACCGGCAACCTGTTGGGCGCCAAACAGTCGGGGCATGTAACGGCGGTCGGTTTTGAAACCTACTGCCGAATGCTGGAAGAAGCCGTCGACGAACTCAAAACCGGCAGAAAAGCCGCGAAGATGGAAACGAAGCTCGATCTGGATTTCGTGGGCAAGCTGGAGGCAAGCTACATCGGGCCGCTTGACCAGAGGATGAATTACTACAACCGGCTTCATCGGGCGGATAGCCCGGAAGAAATCCGCGGAATACGGGACGAGCTGGCCGACAGGTACGGCCCGCTTCCCGACAAGGCCCAGAAACTTGTGAAGGCGGCGATTTTAAGAAGCGCCTGCTTCGCGTTGAGCATCGAAAAAATCACGGTTAGCGGCAATATGTTTTCTCTGACGTTTTCCGAATCGTGCAAACGGGTGGTGGAAATCACATCGGCGGCCGGGCAAAGATTCCCCGGAAGAATCCGGCCTGCGGGAGAAAGAACCCTGGAGATAACAAGCGGTGGGGGCGACGACCGCATAGAGCTGATAACCGCTTTTCTGGAGGAAGCGGCAATGGAGGAAACGGAAGCAGGGGCGGTTTAGTTAAAGCGCGTTCCTTTGCGGAACGCGGGCGCAATCGTCAGGCTTCGGCGTGACGCGCTTCAAACCGCTTCTTCTCTCTGGCGTCCGGCCACATAACGATAATGGTTCCGATGCCCATTATTACGCCGCCAATCCACAGCCATTTTACGAGCGGGTTTATATGCACCTTGAAAGTGGCGAGGCCGTCCTCGCTTAGCGCGGCGAAAACGACATAAAGGTCTTCCTTGACGGTCGAATAAATGGCCACTTCGGAATTGGGCATATTCTGGTTGGTGAAGAAATTCTTTTCCGGCTGAACGTAGCCGAGTTTTTTGCCGCCTTTTTCAACAAGGATTGTGGCCACAACCTCTTCCTTTGTCGGTCTGGGCCATTCATCGGTATAGCCGTAATAGGTCAGTTTATAATCCCGGAACTGCGTAGCCTCGCCGGGCCGAACCGAAAATTCTATTTCCTGCTTGAAGGCCGCGCCGGCGAATCCGAGAAAGAGGCATACAACGCCTATATGAATTATATAGCCGCCGTACCTTCGCTTGTTTCGCAAGACGAGATTCAGCAGGGCTTTCGGAGGGCTTTCTTTGCTGGTCGCCGCGCGAGCCCTTACGCCCCGATAAACTTCCATGAAAATCGTTACGGTAACGAATATGCCCGCCGTAAACATCAGCCACGGGATTATTTTCGTCGTTCCCATGATGATAAGCAGTGCGCCGCCGGCGGCGGTTGTTACGACCGGAACAAGAAAATTTTTCTGAAGGTTGGAAATAGTCGCCTTCCGCCACGACAGGAGAGGACAGAAGCCTGTAAGAAGAAGCAGGGCTATGCCTATCGGCGCCATCACCATATTAAAGAACGGCGGCCCTACGGTTATTTTCACGCCTCGCACCGCCTCGGATATCATAGGGAAAATCGTACCCCAGAAAATAGCGAACGCCGCGCCGAGAAGCATGAGGTTGTTAAAAAGAAAACTCGACTCCCGCGATATCATCGAATCGAGCTGGTTGGCCGATTTCAGAAGATCCCTTCTGCTGTAAATGAGATAGGTGGAGAAAATTATGCACAGCACGATGAACACGCCGAAATAAATGCCCACGGTGCTTTCTCCGAAAGCGTGAACAGACGATATAAGACCGGAGCGGGTGATAAACGTGCCGAAAATAGTAAGGAGGAACGTGATCGTTATCAGAATAACGCCCCAAAATTTAAGCATGTCCCTTCTTTCCTGAATCATTACGGAGTGCAGGAAAGCCGTTCCGACCAGCCACGGCATAAAGGAAGCGTTTTCGACCGGATCCCACGCCCAGTAACCGCCCCAGCCGAGTTCCACGTACGCCCAGTTGGCGCCCAGCAGGTTGCCCATGCTCAGGAAAAACCATGCGAAAATCGTCCACCTTCTCGTGGATCTTATCCACGCGTCGCCGAGCTGTCTTGTTATAAGCGCGGCCATGGCGAACGCGAAGGGAACGATGAAAGCCACCATCCCCACATAGAGACTCGGCGGATGAAAAACCATCCCCGGATTTTGAAGCATCGGGTTTAGCCCGTAACCGTCCGGCGGAATTACCGGAAGCTGTTTGAAAACAGGCGAGGCGAAAACCGTAAGGAGAGTGTAAAGAATAAGCGTGGCGGAAATAATCGAGGTGACGTACGGCATAAGCTTCTGGTTGTGAACCCTGTTCTGAATAAGAACAAGGGAGCCGAAACCGGAGAGCATCAGCGCCCAGAGCAGAAGAGAGCCGGACTGACTGGCCCAAAACGCCGATACCGTGTAAAAAAGCGGAAGATCCCTGTTGGAATAGTTATAGACGGACTCCAGAGAGAAATCATGGCCTACAAGCCCGTGCATAAGAGCCGCGGCGGCAATTATCAACAAAGCGGCAATCGAGAAAAAAGCGTTACGGCCGCTTTTAATCATTACTGGATTGTCCGTCTTGCCGCCCCACCACGAGACTACAGTGCAATATATGGAAGCTACCAGAGCCAGGGCAAGAGAGATTTCACCAAGCGATGTCATTTAATCCGCAACCATCGGGAGGCGTTACGCCTTCGTCCCTACCCGCTCGCTGGCTTCGTATTTGGACGGACAGCTTGTCAGTAAAGTATGGGCCTTGAAAACACCGGAAGCCGGGTCGAATTTCCCTTGCACCACAACGTCTATATCCTCCGCGAACATATCCGGGATGGTGCCGTGGTATTTGATGGCGATGGAATTTTTGCTATCGGTAATTTTGAAATCGGCTCCCAGCGCGTTAGCCGCTTTCTGTATGGAGCCGGCCACTACGTTACCCTCAATCCTCAAATCTTCTCTGGTCTCGTTCATGGCTTGCGCTTCGGAGACTGTAAGGTAGTAAACCGAGGTTTCCTGTATACCGGCATATATCAGGTAACTGATAGATGCTATGACGACCACCGCGCCGATAATGAATTTTGCCTGTTTGTTTTTCATTTCTTCAACCTGCCGATTTTGTTGGGTGCGCTCTATGATGAATCTGTTCGGTCTCTTCTTAATAAGTTATCTTAACACCGAATATATTGTTCGGCAATATCCGACTGTAAATCGGAAACATTTTATCACAGCCTTCCGCGAACCTCGCGGGCGGGCGATTAGAAAAGATAACTGAACGGAGCCTGAAATGAGGCTGTTTAAAGCTTGATGCGGAATAAATGTTGATAACTTTTATCAAAACAGCCTCTCGCTTAGACAAACATTAGGAAATTCAGGAGCTTGCAATAACCACTTAAATTTCAACGAGTTATAAATTGATTATTTTCTAACCAATTTGATGAACAAGGCGTATTTACTAGCCGATTCAGTAGTATTTCAATAGTTATTAACAATTTGTCCACAAATTTTGTGGAAAAGACAAAGCTCAAAAAACGGCCGCCGCCTCCATGTTTCATCGAAATGGTTTTACAGGGGCTTGCCGGAACCAAAGCGGTAAACGATAATATTGAAATTCGGGAGGAAAAGTTATCGAAACGTTTTTAACATTTATTGATGCCGTCATAACGCCGTTTCAGAAAGGCGGGGTGATGATGTATGTCATATTCGGGTTTTCGGTTTACGCTACGGCCCTGTGCGTTGACAGGTGGAAGCATTATACGGCGCAAAAAACCGCGCTTGAAGAAGAGTGGGACGGCCTTATCAAACGGCTTAAAAACCGCGCGGAAACCTCCGACGATTCCCGCCATACTCCCGCGCGGAGAATAGCGGATATCGCCGGCGGCGGCGGGGATATAAGCCATGACGAATTTGCAGACAAACTGCGCGCGGCATTCCTTAACGAAACAGCGGCACTGGAACAACATCTGAATACCATTTCGGTAATAGCCACACTTCTTCCGATGCTTGGGCTTCTCGGCACGGTAGTCGGCATGGTAACGGCGTTCAACGCCATCTCCCATTTCGGCACCGGAGATCCGCGAATCGTAGCGGAAGGAATATCTCAGGCGCTCCTCACAACCGAGGCGGGGCTTATATTCTCCATCCCTCTTATCTATATGCACTCCCTTTTAAGCGGAAGAGCGGAAACCATAATAAGAATGCTTGATGAATTTACAACCCAGGCCGCCCACGTTTGCAGAAATAACAGACCCTGATGTTTTATCTGAAAAAAGCGCGCCCAAAACCGGAAATCCAGCTTGCCCCTCTTATAGACATGGTTTTTCTTCTGCTCATATTTTTTATGGTGGCCACAGTATTCCCCGACAAGCGCGGGATAGAGGTGGAAAAACCGCTGGCCCAAACAGCCGGAAAACTGCCGGATAAAAACCTGGTTTTTAACGTAACCCGAACCGGAGAAATAATCGTGGCCGGAAAAATGATAACCATGGCGGACGTCAGCAGAATAGTCGGTTCCACCATGAAAAAGAATCCCGGAACAACTGTTATCGTAAATGCCGATCGCAACGCCAAAACCGGCGATATGGTGAAGCTCCTCGATGAAGCCAGAAGAGGCGGGGCGGAAAATTTGGCCATCGGCGCCGAAGAGCCCGATAACCCCTGATGAACCCCGCAAGAAACAGCATTACTACGCTGACTATAGCTTTTCTTATTAACCTTTCCCTTACCGCCGTTATGGCGGCTTTTTTCTTTACCGGCAGACCGGCCGCCATCAGGCAGGCGCCGTTGCGAATATCGCTGATAAACTTGCGCAAACAGTCCGCCCCTAACAATGAAAGTGAAAAAGCGGTCTTCAAGAAAGTCGAGATTCCGCCCAAAAGTTTCCCCCTCCGGAAAAAAATGGAACAGCCGCTCAAACAGCCGGTCGAGCAGGTAATCCGCACAGAGAAAAAAGCGGTTGAGAAAATAGTGGCGGAAATTCCGCCCGACATTTCGCCCGAACCGCGCAACGAACCTGCCCCCGAACCCGCAAACGCAATTTTAGATAAACCTGCTTCCACCGCCGGAGACGCACCTACGGAAGTGAAAATCGCCAAAAGACCCGGCTTCATCAGAAGAATCAAGCCGGTTTACCCGGAATCGGAGCGGCTTTCCGGCAAAGAAGGCTCGGTTTTGCTGGAAGCGGCAATTACCGCGGACGGGCGGGTGGGGGCGATAAAAATTATAAAGGCCGACAGCGCAAGTTTCGCTGAAGCCGCCAAAAAAGCGGCCAGAGGAAGCTCCTTTTCGCCGGCCTACGCCGACAGCGGAAAGCCGGTTCCCGCGAGGGTGCTTATCCCCTTTTCCTTCAGGCTGGACTGATTCGGAAAAGTTTTCATTTCCCTGCAGGTTTGCCGCCTATAAGCCCTCTTTTAGATTTTTCTATGAATTCGGCCAACCTCGTTATCTCGCCGTTTTCTTCCTCTATCTCCGGCAGTTTTCCTCTGGCCGTACCCATAGATAGACCGGAATTAAACAGTATTTTGAAAGCCTTTTTTATATTGCTTCTGGCTTTCAACGAAAAACCTCGGCGCTTGAGGCCGATAAGATTCGGCGCCCTTATGAAAGCGGGCGAGCCTTCGCAGAGCATGAACGGCGCCACATCCTGCACCAGCCTGGTGTAGCCGCCCACCATCGCGTACGCGCCAATCCTTACGAACTGATGCACCCCCGCGTGGCCGCCTGTCATAGCGTATTCTTCAACAGTCACGTGCCCGGACAGGCCGGTATATGTAGTGAGAATAACATCGTTTTCCAGCCGGCAATCATGCCCTATGTGGGTGTTGGACATAATCATTACCCGGTCGCCTACCGAGGTGGCGCCGTCCTCGTGCATGCTTCTGTGTATGGATACCATTTCGTTGATGAAACATCCGTCGCCTATAGTCACTAGCGAGGGGACTTCCTTCCAGTCGAGTATCTGCGGATTGCCCCCTATAGCCGTGTGGGAACCGATGGTCGTTCCTTTTCCTATATGGCACTGCCTGATTACCGTATGCGAGCCTACCCGGCTGTTTTCACCTATCCGGACGTTCTCTCCGATAACAGTGAAAGGTCCTATCTCCGCCGTTGCATCAATCTCCGCCGATGACGAAACGACGGCGGTGGAATGAATGGCCATTAAACGGGTGCAGGGAAAGCGGCCTGAAGTTCCGCCCGGCAGACCGTCTTCCCATCCACCCTGGCGATGCAGGACGTCCACCATATGGGGCCGCGTTTTTTCAGAATTTCCACTTCTATTGTCAGTACGTCGCCCGGCCTGACCGGCTTCTTGAAACGGGCTTTTTCGATGCCGGCGAAAAGCGGAACGATTTTCTTTCCTTCAAGGTCGCCTAAACTCTTCAGCCCCAGAATAACCGCCGCCTGCGCCATCGCCTCGATTATAAGCACTCCCGGCATTATGGGATGGCCCGGATAGTGGCCTTGGAAAAAAGGTTCGTTAACCGTTACATTTTTTATCGCCTTCAGGTAGCTGTCCCCCCTGATTTCAACCACTTTATCGATGAGAAGGAAGGGATAACGGTGCGGGATAATCGCCTGTATTTCATTTATGTCCATTTAACTGTTCTCTCCTTTTTTTCAAGCCTTCTCACTTTTTTCACAAGCTCCGGCAGTCTTATCAGAGCCGCGTGCATCCTCCGCCACCGGGGAATTTCAATCGCCGGAGTGCCGGCGTAAACGGCACTGCTTTTCAGGCTGGCAATAACGCCGGATTGAGCCGCCACAACCGTATTATCCGGAATTTTAACATGATCCGCCACGCCCACCTGCCCGCCGAACATAACATTCTCGCCGATAATCGTTGAGCCGGAAATCCCCGCCTGGGCAGCTATGACGCTACCCGCCCCTACCCGGACGTTGTGCCCTATCTGTATGAGGTTATCGAGCTTCACCCCGTCCTCCAGAACCGTTTCTTCCAGAAAACCCCGGTCAACGGCGCAGTTGACGCCGATTTCAACATCGTCGCCGATGCGCACTATTCCGATATGCTTTACCTTCAGGTTTTGCCCACCACCGTCTCTCACATACTTGAAACCGTCGCTTCCTATGACGGTGCCGGAATGGATAATCACTTTGTTGCCGAGAACGGAACCGTTGATAATCACCGCCCGCGGGTGGATTACGCAGTCGTCGCCTATGCGGCAGTTTCGACCTATGGTAACCGAAGGATGGATTACGCAGTTCCGCCCTATTTCCGAACCGGCCCCGACGGAGGACAAACAGCCTATGCTTGTTCCCTCGCCTATCCGAGCCGAATCGTCCACTACGGCTGTCGGGTGGATTCCCGGCTCCGGGTTAGTTTCCGGATGCAGGAGTTCAATGGCTTGCGCGAACGCGAGAAGCGGGTTTTCCACTTCTATCCGGTCAATGGAAGTTTCGACCCCTTTGCCGACAATGAGCGCCGACGGACGGCTATCGGCATTTAACTTTACGCCACCTTTTTCGACGTAGGCTATCTGCCCCGGCCCCGCGGATTCCAGCGGAGCGCACCCGGTGATTTCCACATCGGCGTCGCCGCAAAGTTCCCCGCCTACGGCCCCGGCTATTTCGGACAAAATCATCCTAAACACTCTACCCCGCTCCTCGAAAGCGCGCAACAGCTATCGTGCCGGCTGTATCGGAACTTTGCCTCATTTCCTTCGCAGTACCAGATAACCGGAAAGACCCGGCAGAAAAGATAAAAACCGCCGGTCGAAATCAAGAAAAGATGTTATCAGCGATGAAAGAAGAGAGCCGCCATGCCATCCTCCCACCCCTTTCGGCTGTCCCGCTGGCAAAAGAAATTTCTGCGCGGCGCGAACCATGAAAAGAGAAAAAAAGAACTGTCCATGCGCGATTATTTCCATCGAACAGTCTCCGGCGAGCTTTCGCAGGCTGTCGGCGGAATACCGGCGGTAATGTTCTAGCCAGCGGTCGTGCGCCGAAAAAAGAAACCGGTGCATCGGGACGGTGATGAAAAGAAGAGAATCGCTCTCCATGAATCTTTCGGCGGCATCCTTAATGAAATCGGCGTCATTTTCAACATGTTCGATAACGTCGAGCATAGCGACCATAGAAAATTTTCGAGCGGGAACGGTTTCAAGCGACGTATGAATCGTGTACCGCCCCCTCTCCATCGGCGCCGGCAGGTTGATATCGACCCCCGCCAACTGCGCGGAGGGGTAATATTCCGAGAGGAAATCGATTATGAAAGCATCCCCGGAACCTATATCCAGAATCGATGCTGGGGGTTCTGTAGGAAAAGATTTTTTCATAATGTTTATTATGAATTCCAATCTCGCTCTTTCCCACGGATGCCGTGCAAAATCAGTCTGCGCGGTGCCTGTTTCCCTTATATCCATCCGGCTTGATTACTCCATGAAAATTGGCCGTTTAATAATTGACACTACTTCGGCCTGAACGTAGAATACCACGAGGGTAGTCATATAAATAACTTTGAGAAGTATTTCTGCGTGATTTTAAGGGAGGAGCACT
>JAJRYM010000255.1 GCA_024275775.1 Nitrospirota bacterium | reverse complement strand
GCGGCAAGCGGCACCGTGACCATGATTATCAGCGGATAAATGAACGATTCGAAAAGAGACGACATCAGCAGGTAGATGATGAGAATCGCCAGCAGAAATGAGCCTCTCAGAGCGTCGGAGGTTTTTTTGAGGTCTTCGGCCGAGCCGGTGAGGCTGAGGATGTAGCCGTACGGGAGGGTGGCGCGGTAGGGCTGGATAATCTTTTCCGTAACTTTGTTCATCATCGATTCGAGGGTTGTATCGGGGGCTATCGTAACCTGCAGGGTTATCGCCCTATCCATCTCCACGTGGTCGATGGCTGTCGGGCCGGTGGTATGCTCGACCTCCGCCACGGAACCGAGCGGCACGGCCGAACCGGACGGCGTATAAATAAGTATCTGCTCGAGGTCGTGGTAATCTCGGATTTCGGAAATATTTCCGCGCAGGGTGATGTCGTACTCCTTGCCGCCGACTTTGTAAGTGGTCGCTTTCTTGCCGGCGACGAATGTTTCAATAACGTCCGCCACGTCCTGCACCGAAAGGCCGAGCGTTGCCGCGCGCTCCCTGTCCAGCTTTATGCGGTATTCGGGACTGCCACTGTCGAAACTGCTTCTTACCAGAACGACGCCGGGGATTTTTTCCAGTTTCTTTTTTATTTCTCCGCCGAGTTTCTGGACTTCATTGAGATCCAGGCCGCGTATCTCGAAGGCGAACCCCTTGCCGAGCGACCGCTGGAAAAGAGGTATCTGAAAAGCGCGGACGAAAACGAAGCCGGGGATGTCGGTTATCATCGAATTTATTTTATGCGCCACCTCGGCCACGCGGAGCTTCCACTTGTCTTTCACTCTCAACCCCATTCCGGTGAACCTGTCGGACACCACGTGAAACATCATTTTCTTTTCTTTCATGCTGTTTATACGTTCGGCGATTATGTCGGAAAGTTCCTGCACCTTTTCGTTGTTCGTGCCGACTATCGGTTTCATTACGAGGAAAATGAAATTTCTGTTGCCGAGCGGGAGGTATTCCTTTTCCGGCATGAACGAGAGTGAAAAGAAAAAGCCTGCGGTTATCACAGCGATTACCACAAGGTTTCTAACGGTGCCTCGGGTAAGCCACGCGGTTGATTTTTCATAGAAACCGTACACGCCCTTGCCGAGCCACATCAGGGAAATACCGCTTAAAAACGGGCGTTTTTTGAGGTCTGCCGCCGTCATGCCGGGGCGGAGGATTTTCCCCGAAAGCATCGGGATGAAGGTAAGGGCGGTTATCATCGAAAAACCTACGGAGCAGGAAACGGCGATGGCGATATCTTTGAAAAGCTGGCCAGCTTCTTCCTTCACGAAAACGATGGGAAGAAAAACGGCCAGCGTTGTAAGCGTGGATGCCAGCACAGCGCCCCATACTTCCGCCGCGCCGTCGCGCGAGGCCTCGAACCGCGATTTGCCCATCTCCATGTGGCGGTAGATGTTTTCCAGAACGACTATGACGTTATCGACTATCATCCCCGCCGCGAACGCCAGCCCGGCGAGGGTTATCGTGTTAAGGGAGCGGCCTGCGGCCTGAAGGATAATCATGGACGCGAACACCGAAATGGGGATGGTGGCGCCGATTACGAGCGTCGTTCGCCACGACCGCAGGAAAAGCAGAAGAACGCCCACGGCGAAAAGCGCGCCGTAAGCTATATTGCCGGTTACGAAATGGATGGAATCCCAGATGTAGTCCGATTCGTCGTACGACTCGTGCATGCTGATATGTTTCGGGGCAAGCTCTTTGTTCACCCGCTCCATAACCTTCTCCACCCCCTGCGTGACTTTTATCGTGTTCTCGCCGGTTTTGCGCAGGATTCCGAAAGCGACAGCCGGGTGGCCGTCGATTTTCACCAGCGAATTTTTTTCCTTGTAGGTGTCGTAAACCCTCGCTACGTCCCTTAAATAAACCACGCTGTCGGCGTTTCGGCGG
>JAJRYM010000254.1 GCA_024275775.1 Nitrospirota bacterium | reverse complement strand
TTTACTTGAATCGCAGGATTTGAAGCAAGCCGCCGGCGCGACCGAGCAGGGAGCGCAAACGAGCGCCAGCGAGTTTAGGAGGCGGGTCGGGCCCGATGGAGCGGTTGCTCGGCAACCGCGAGAGTGGGAAGATCCTGCCCCGCTACCACCCCACATAGCATATTGCAGAGTAAAGCCACGCTTTTCGGCAGGAACGGTTATAATTGCGCCGTGCAGAGCTTGAAAAACTGCAATGTAACGGCGAGAATCGCTGAAGCACCGGTTTGGAGCAGACTGGTATTAAAAAGAGATAATCTTCCCGTAACAACGGCCGGATTGGAGAATAATTTGAAGTTTCTAATGTCTCGCATTGGGAAAAAGAGAGCAGGCCAAATGAGATTTGCAATAATTGTTGCGGCAACTATTTTGTTCATGGTCGTAGCCGCTCCGCCCGGCGCTACGGCTTTCAGCAACGAAGAAGCCAAACAAATGTTGAGCAGAATGGCGCGCTCCTATTACGAAAGCGATCCGGAAACTTATTGGAAGATATGCTCACGCTTCGAGAAGCCCCAGTTTAAAGACCTTGCCGAGGTGCGAGCCTGGATGAAAGACAGGCTTGTTCCCTCCACTACTCTTGTTAAGGTGCAAGCTACCTTTATTTATGGCATGGCGAAAATCACCAGCGAAAAACTGGGTGAGCTGGTTTACAGATTTGATGACGATAAAAGCACCGCTTCGCGGGTTATAGTCGCCACGGGCAAAGTTGAACGCATACTGGAATTCGATGAAGATGTTCCGTTGGAACACAGAAGAATTTTTGAGAAAGCATATCTGAAAATATACGTAACCTTGGTGAAAGAAAAGCTTATAAGTTATAAAAGCGATGAAATACATCTAGAGTTTGCGTTCATGAGCCCGAAATAATTGTTGACCGACTACAGTTTAAAGTCGATTTTCATTGGAGGCTCCGCCCGGCGGTAAACTCTTTGCGTAATAACCAAAAATATGAAAAACTTCTTTACCCATGCCCGGTTTCATAGTACAATTCCGTCCTTTCAGAGAAAATCAGAGGAAAAATGATATGGCAATGAGATGTGATATATGCGGCAAGGGGCCGATGTTCGGCTGTAGCGTGAGCCACGCCCATAATGTTACCAAAAGACGGTTCAACCCGAACCTGCAGAAAGTGCGCGCTTTAGTGAACGGCGGCGTTAAAACGGTAAAAGCCTGCACACGCTGTATCAGAAGCGGAAAAGTAATCAAGGCTCCCAAAAGGGACATTCCGCAGAAAGCCGCTACTGCCGGCTAGCCTGCGTTACGGTTTCAGTTTCCGCGACAGCGTATTCCGGTTTATTCCAAGCATTTTCGCCGCCTTCACCTTATTCCCGCCGCATTTTTCGATAGCCTGCCTGATAAGTTCGGCCTCCACTTTACCCACTACGCGGGAATAGATATTTTCACCGCCCGCCCGCAGACTGCGCCCAACCCAGCCCTCGATTCCGGCCGGGGCATCTTCGTCTGTTTTCGGGAAATGAGAAGGTAGAAGCGGCTCATCGTCGGACGACATTACAATCGCCCTCTTGATGGCGTTTTCCAACTGCCTCACGTTGCCGGGCCATCTTCTGCCCGCGAGTTCCCGCAGGGCGGCGTTAGATATTTTCCTGCCCCGACCGTATTTTTGCACGAAATAGGTCGCCAACAGTTCCATGTCGCCGTCCCTATCCCTCAATGGCGGGATTTTTATCGGGATGACGTTCAGCCTGTGAAACAGGTCCTCCCGGAACTCGTTCTGCTTAACCATCTCTTTCAGGTTCCGGTTGGTGGCGGCGATAAATCTAACGCTGGTTTTAATCGGTTTTCGGCTTCCCACCGGCGTGATGGTTCCTTCTTCCAGCAGGCGCAGCAGTTTTGCCTGCATGCCCGGCGTAGTCTCGCCGATTTCGTCCATGAAAAACGTTCCGCCTTCCGCCTCTTCTATAAAGCCTTTTCGCTGGCTGTCGGCCCCGGTGAAGGCGCCTTTAACGTGGCCGAAAAGCTCGCTTTCTATAAGGTCTCGAGGCGTGGCGGCGCAGTTAAACGGCACGAATGGCCCGTCTTTCCGCTCGGAAAATTTGTGGAGATTCCTTGCCACAAGCTCCTTGCCGGTGCCGCTCTCGCCGGTGATGAGCACGGTGAATTCCGAGCCGGCGGCTTTGCCTATCTTTTTGTAAAGTTTCTGCATAGCGGGGCATCTTCCGACGATCTCCCACCGCGCCGGCTCGGCCTCGCAGGCTCCGCTCCGCATTCCGGAAGCCTCCGACAAAACCCGCCTTTGCTCAAGCCGCTCGATAACTCGGTCTACCTCCTTTAAATCGAACGGCTTTACCAGATATTCAAACGCCCCTTTTTTTACGGCGCGAACCGCGTTTTTCATTGTCGCTTCAGCCGTCATCACAACGCTGGCGGCCGGTATGCCGCGCTTCCTGATCCAGCTCAGAAGGTCCACGCCGTCCCCGTCAGGTAATCGGATATCGAGGAAATGTGCAAAATATTCGTTCTCACCGAGAAGTTCTTTAGCTTTTGCCACGCAGTCCGCCATTTCGGCTTCGTAGCCGTTTCTGGCGATGACTTTCGAAAGTACAAACCTCAGCGACGGTTCGTCTTCGACAACCAGTATCTTGCGAGGCATCCTCAGTACCAGGAAAAGCTATTCTGCGCCGGCGGGGCGCTGAGTTTCGGCGGTTTCCGGCATTTCCCCGCCGCCTGCCAACTCGATGATTGTCTTGTCGGGAAGCGGTTCCGGCGGTATGCGCTTGAACTCCAGAAGTTCCGCTTCCATGCGGACAATCTGTTTGCGCTGTCTTCTGATTACGCTTCGGAGCTTGATCTGCTCGCAGAGGGTTACAAGTGCGGCGATAATGGAGCCCAGCACCGCCGCCCCGAGCAGAGCAAAGGAAAACGGCATGGGGCCAATTTTTTTATCGAAATAATACTCGATTACGACATCCGGTTGAAGGTTTTGGAGCGCGAACACCACCAGTACGATTAGAACAAGCAGGCCAACCAGGAATTTCAGGGCTACCAATTAAGCGTTACCTCGTAAACCGCGGCGGCGCATTTGATATTATTCCTTACTTTCCGAATCGGCGGACTGTTCGGACGGTTTCTCCTTGTCCGCTTCGTCGGCGGCTTCGGCTTCCTCCGAAACCGCTTCTTCGACCGCCGTCTCTCCGGTAGCCGGAGTTTCGTCCGCCTTTTCTTCGGAGTTTTCCTCCCGCGCCTCCTCCCCGGTCGGCTCCGTTACGGCCGCCTCGGCTTCTGTTTCAGCCGCCTGTTCACCGGCCGCCTCTTTCGCAGTCTCACCGGCGGAGCCGGCTTCCGATGTTTCTTCGGCGTCATCCGCTTGCGTGGCGCTTTTGATTTTCCCGGAAAATTCTTCTTTCAACCGCGCCATGGTCTCTTTTGCTTTCGTCCACGCCGTTCCCACCTCCTCGGTCATTTTGCCGCGAAGTTCGGCCGATTCGGACTCTGATTGCTCAAGCTGTGCGCCTGCCTCTTTCACCTCGTCTTCTATGCTCCGGATTTCATCAATCAGCTTTTTAAGTTCCTCGTTGTCGGCCGAGGAGAGGTCACTGTCCTTGAGCGTGGGATAGGCTAGCTTGCCCAGCCGGGTAAAAGCCGAGTCGAGCTTGTTCGAAAAGCTTTTCAGCTTGAGATTTAGCAGAAGAATATCTTTCTGGTCTTTTGTTTGCGTGAGAATCAGGTTTATGATTCTTTTTATCTCTTCAAGCATATTAGTCCGCCCCTTCTGGAAATGGTTACTTTTCAAGCGAAGCCAGAATATCTCTGGCTTCCGATATCAGGTGTTTGATTTTACCACTTTTTTCCGGACTACCCGCGTAGAGGCCTTCCATCTCTTCAAGCAGAGAAATCGTCCTGAGCATCTCTATTCTCATGGCGCTCATGTCGTTTGATGCCGCAGGCGCGGGCGCGGTTACAGCTGGCTCGACACGTGCATCTGGAGGATTCACCGCACCCTTTCGCCCGATAAAACCGGACTGATACAGATAAGCCGCTCCAATAGCGAGTACGAATATCGCGCTTACGAAGAATACCGTGAAATTCATTCCGCCCGGCCCGGCTGGGCCTGCTTCTTCAGGAACGGAATAAACCGGCCTGTCGGCAGGCGGCATCGGTGGTTGCTCTCTCGGCGGATTGTTTCGCCCGGAACTGCCCGACGGCGGCGTCTCCGAATATCCAAGCTCTCTGCTGTCGCTTACCATTAGTATAATATTACATTAAA
>JAJRYM010000253.1 GCA_024275775.1 Nitrospirota bacterium | reverse complement strand
TGCCCGCAACCTACGAGCAGGCCGTAGCCCGCCACGAGATTAAAGTAACGCTGGAAGAACTCTGCCGGACGGCCGCCCATGTCCTGAAAGAAGGCGGAAGTTTTTATCTTTGCCATCTTCCCGCAAGAAGCGCAGAGGTGGAGGAAGTCCTGAAGGAAACGGGATTCGCCCTAAAAACCGTCCGCTATGTCTCCAGCAGGCCGGGAAGAGACCCTTTTCTTTTTCTGGCTTCGGGGGTGAAAAACGGCAAGTGCGAACCGATAACAATTCCTCCGCTTACCGTTTTTGACTCTGTGGGGGATTATACTGTTGCAATGAAGACAATCTATGAAAAGCTGAAGCTGGCGCCGCAGGACGGAAATGGAAAAGAGAATTAAGGTTATCGTGATAGGCGGGCCCACAAGCATGGGCAAAAGCGAAACAGCCATCAAGGTGGCGCAAAGAATTTCAGGGGAAATAATAAGCGCCGATTCGGTGCAGGTGTTCCGATATTTCGATATCGGTTCCGGCAAGCCCGATGCAGAAACACGCAATCTGGCGCCGCATCATCTTATCGATTGCCTGGAACCGGACAAACCGTTCTCGCTCTGGGATTTCAAGGAGGCGGCAAGAAAAAAAATAAGTGAAATAGCCGGCAGGGGAAATGTTCCCATTCTTACCGGCGGCACAGGGCTGTACATACAGGCAACTCTCGAAGACCTTGACGGCGGCACGCAGGCCGACCCCGAACTGAGAGCGTCGCTCCGTTACAATATAGAAAATCTTGGAACCGATATTCTCTATAAATGGCTGATAAGGCTCGACCCCGGCAGGTCGGCTAAAATTCATCCTAACGATACGCACAGAATAATCAGAGGCATTGAAAACGCGCTTTTGCCGAAACAGCAATCGTCCGCAAACAGCAACCGGTATCTTTACGACGCCTCCATCTATCTGCTTTGCGGACCCAGAGAAAAAATCTACGAGCGGATAAACCGGCAGGTACTCAATATGCTGGACAGGGGGTGGATAAAGGAGACCGCCGATATTCTCGCAACAGGATTCAGCCAGGATTGCAAACCTTTCCAAAGCGTCGGCTATAAACAGATTGTGGAATTTTTGGAAAGCGGGAATGGCGATATGGATACACTCATAGAGGAAATCCGGAAACAGACCCGCCGGTACGCAAAACGGCAGATAACATGGTTCAACTCCGTCAAAGAGGCCATATACATCAACAGCGCATCAGGCAACCTCACAACGGACGATGTGGCCGATTTCATAACGGAACGTTTCAAGAGGCAATGAAACCCTTCCGACTCGGTTTGCTTTTGCTGGTAGCGCTGGCAGTCGCCAGCCCGGTTTTCGGAGAAGAGATGCGGTTGCCCGCTTCGTTCATGCAGGGGATGGAGCTTTTCCGCAAGGGAATGTGGCAAGAAGCTCTGGAAGTTTTCCAAGCTACGGACGCCGAAGAAAACAGGGTTTTAAAAACGGATATCGCCTACCTGAAAGGTTACGCGCTTGTAAAACTAAACCGCCCGGACGAAGCTGTAAACAGTTTTGGGACGGCGGCTGAAAGCAGGCTGGTGGGTGATTGGGCTCTTTACGATATGGCCCGTATCGCGTCCGACAATGAAAACAATGAAGAAACGATAAGAATCGCCGGTAGATTCCTGAAAAATTTTCCCCACTCGCCGCTTAAGGAGAGGGTGATAAGACTCGAAGCGGAAAATCTTTTATTCAGCGGCAAACCTGCGGAGACGGCGGCTCTCCTTGAGAAAAACCGTATAAAAAACCCGGATGAAAAACCTTTGGCTCTTTTTGTTCTGGCAACCGCTCTTGAAAAAACAGGCCGCACCAAAGAAACTTACCGGGCGTATCAGGAAATTTATTATGGATTTCCCGACCTGCCGCTGGCGGAGAAAGCCAGAAAAGAGACAATCCGCATGCAGAAAAAATACAGGGGCGGATTCAAGGTCGGCGGATTTAAACAGCAAATACGGCGCGTAAAAATTCTCATAAAAAAAGGGAAATACGCGGAAGCGGAAAGTTACATTAACTCGGTTCTTCGAACCCGCCTCACCGCCGAAGAGCGTTCCCGCATTTTGCTGCAAAAAGCGATTGCCCTGAAAATGCAGGGAAAAACAAAACATGCCGCTATCGTCTTTCGCAACATAATCAACAAAAGACCGAAACAGCATCTCAGGCCCCGCGCCATATATATGCTGGCCAAACTGTACTGGAACAGTGGCGAAAGCCGGCTGGCTTTCAGACTGCTTTCGGATTTGATAAAGGACTATCCAGCCGATTCCCGCGCGGGGCCCGCTTATTACATCAAGGGAAGAATCGCCGCGAGCAAAGAAAACTATCGGGAAGCGCTGGAATATTACGGAACAAGCGCGAAAAAATATCCCAAAGCCCGAACGGCCGAAAGCGCGCTATGGGAAATCGGCTGGCTTCATTACAATCTCGGCGACTATACACAGGCCGAAAAAGCATTCCGCCGCCATATTGAAAAATACAGATTTTCGGAACAGCGGCCGAAATTCCTTTTCTGGCTGATAAAAACGGTGGCAAAAGAAGGTAAAAATACAGAATCTCTTATGGAAGAGCT
This sequence comes from Nitrospirota bacterium, assembly GCA_024275775.1. Taxonomy (GTDB): domain Bacteria; phylum Nitrospinota_A; class UBA7883; order JACRGQ01; family JACRGQ01; genus JAJRYM01. The sequence continues at coordinate 3,418 of JAJRYM010000253.1, read as the reverse complement.
TATGGAAAATTTTCCGTTTTCCTATTACGCCCTTTTCGTTAACGGCATACCGGAAGATATCGCCCAAGTGAAAGAGTATTCGCCTGCGGCTGACGGCCGGATTTTCGCGTCTTTCATGGCGGAAATAGAGGAATATTCCCAGCCGTTCCGCGGCAGTCCTAAACTTAACGAAAAACAGAAATGGTATCTCGACAGCGCTAAAAACTGGATGCGGATAGGATTCGGCAGGCGTGCCGACAAACTTTTGCATCTGCTTGAAAATGAACTGCCGGATTCGACCGACAACCTTATTTTTATGGGTTACCAGCATCACCGGAGCGGGGATTATTCCCGGGTAATAAAGCACTTCTGGAAGGTAAGAAGCAAAAAGTTCGAGGATAAAAAAACAGCCCGTCTTATAAAACTCCTCATGTTTCCGCTTCCCTATTGGGAAACAGTCGGGAAGGAAGCCGGCAAAAACCGGCTCGACCCGCGGCTGTTGCTGGCGCTCATGAGGCAGGAAAGCGCTTTTAATCCCTATGCGGTTTCGCGCGCCAACGCGCTCGGCCTCATGCAGATTATTCCGGCGACCGCTGAAAAAATTTCCCGCAAGCTGGATATGAAAAATCCCGGCTCTGAAAATCTTCTGGACCCGCGCACAAACATAAAAATGGGCGCGTTTCACCTTGCCTCCCTGCTTAAGGAATATCGGGGGAATGTTGCGCCGGCGGTGGCTTCCTATAACGCCGGCAAAAAAGCCGTGAAAGGATGGATTGGAAAATTCCCCGATGACGGACTGATGGAGTTCATAGAAAAAATTCCTTTCGGCGAAACACGCGGCTACGTGAAGAATGTTCTGCGCAACTATGGTATATACAAAGAGATGTATAAACAGAAAAACCGGCCATCCCCAGCCATGCAAAATTAGCAGAATGCTTGATACCGTAATAAAAAACTCCGTTCTTTACGGACTTGAAGAAGGCAAATCGGCGAAGACGGATATCGGCATAAAAGACGGGCTGATAGCGTCCATCGGGAAGATTGAGGAAGAGGCCGCAGAGATTATCGACGGCGAGGGCCTGTACACTCTGCCGGGGTTCGTGGACGTTCATTCGCATTCCGATTATTACCTGCTTATAGATTCATCGGCGGAAGGCAAGGTGCGGCAGGGGATAACAACCGACATAGGAGGCAACTGCGGTTATTCGGCCGCGCCGATTGACGGGGAAATCCTGAAAATACGGGGCGAGGCCTACCGGGAGCAGTTCGGGCTGGAGCTGGACTGGCACAGCTTTTCCGATTACTGGAAAAAGCTGGAAACAGGCGGCACGGCCGTAAACTTCGCCGGCCTTATCGGCTACAACACTCTCCGGGCGTCGATTATCGGGTTGGAGGATATCCGCATCGACGATGCGCATAAACGCAAGATGCTCGATACGATACGCGAGAACCTGAATCAGGGCGCGCTAGGTATGAGCATAGGGCTGGTTTATCCTCCCGCCTGTTTTGCCGACAGGGAGGAAGTGGCGGAGATGGTTGACGTTGTAAGGCAAGCGGGGAAAATTTTCACAACGCATATCCGTTCGGAAGGCAAAACGCTGATTGAATCGATAGAAGAGGTTATAGATATCGCCCGCAAAACCGGCGTGAAACTCCATATCTCCCATCTCAAAACGGCCGGCAAGGACAACTGGAACAAACTTGAAAAAGTGTTTGAGCTTATCGAACAGGCTCAGCGGGACGGCATTGAAATACGGTGCGACAGGTATCCGTACACCGCGTCCAACACCGGCCTTCAAGTGCTCTTGCCGGACTGGGCGTTCGACGGCGGGCGGGACGCTATTATGGAAAGGCTGAACAACCATGAAACTAGAAAGAAAATGCGCGAGGAAATTCTTCGCAACCACCCGGAACCGGAATACTGGGAGTCGGTAATGGTCTCTCAGGTCATGACCGAAAAGAACAGCAATCTTCAGGGGCAGACGGTAGCGGAGGGAGCCGCCGCGCGAAATGTAGACCCGATTGATTTTGTTTTCGATCTGCTGGAGGAGGAAAAAACGGAAGTGGAGGCCATCTACTTCTGCATGAGCGAAAAAAATATGGATAGAGTGCTCGCGAAGGATTACGTGATGATAGGCTCCGATGCCGGGGCTCGAAGCATAAGCGGCCCGCTGGGCATAGGCCGGCCGCATCCACGGACATTCGGCACATTCCCCCGGTTTTTTCGCGAGCATGTTTTTGGTAAAAAGCTCTTTTCGATGGAAGAAGCCGTGAGAAAAACATCAACGGCGGCGTGCGAGTGGTTCGGGCTTGAAAAGCGGGGAAGCCTTATTGAAGGGTATCATGCCGACATCGTGATGATCGACCCGGAAAAAATAAAAGATACCGCCGATTACAAAAATCCGCTCGCCTACCCGGAAGGGATTATAAACGTATGGGTAAACGGGAAAGCGACTATCAGGAACGGAGAATTTACCGGCATTACGGCAGGCGCGCCGCTCAAAGCCGGCTGAACCGCTTGACCCGATGGAAACCCGCCACTAAACTGTCTGCCCATCATGGAAGTTAAACAGATAAAAAGAGCCGTTCTTTCCGTTTCGGATAAAACCGGCGTGGTGGAACTGGCAAAAACCCTTCAGGATGCCGGAGTTGAAATTCTCTCCACCGGCGGAACGGCGAAGACGCTGGAAAACGGTGGAATAAAAGTAACGAAAATTTCCGATTTCACCGGCTATCCCGAAATACTCGACGGCAGAGTAAAAACCCTCAACCCCAAAATCCACGGCGGGATACTTGCTCGCCGGGCGGACGAGAAACATCAAAATGAAATGCGGGAAAACGGCATAGAGCCGATAGACATGGTGGTGGTGAATCTCTATCCGTTTGAACAGACCGTGGCGAAGGAAGGGGTAACCGACGCAGATGCGATAGAAAATATCGATATCGGCGGCCCGTGCATGATACGGGCATCGGCTAAAAATCATGAAGACGTGGCGGTGGTTACCGACCCCGCCGATTACCCTTTGGTGGAAAAGGCCGTGCGGGAAAACGGCGGGCTTACCCTTGCCGAGCGCAGAAATCTGGCCGTTAAAGCTTTCGCGAGGACGGCCGAATACGATAAGGCCATTCATTCGTATCTCTCAGGCGGGCCGGAAAAACTCTCTCTGGAGTTCGTAAAAACAACCGGCCTCAGGTATGGAGAAAATCCGCATCAGTCGGCTTCCTTCTATGTGAAATCGGTTGACGGAATCTACACCGGCGATAACCAGATGCACGGCAAGGAGCTCTCTTACAACAACATCGTGGATTTAGACGCCGCGCTTCAGCTCGTGCGGGAATTCAGCCTTCCGGCCTGCGTGATAATAAAACATACCAACCCGTGCGGAACGGCCGTAGCGGAAAACCAGACGCAGGCATATCTCAACGCTCTGGAGTGCGA
>JAJRYM010000016.1 GCA_024275775.1 Nitrospirota bacterium | reverse complement strand
CCGAGAAGAATCGCGGCAAGGAAGCTCGCGACGAGAAGGAAAGCCGGATTGTCCGCAAGCATGGTTTTTTTGCTGTTCTGCATCAGAAAATCATACAACAGCCTGAAACGTTAAACCAGAATGCGAAATGTGCTTTAGAAAAAACCGATGGGGTCCACGTCTATTGAACAGCCTATCCGCGGGTCAACCGTATTTGCCGTTTCAACGGCCATGTTATGCAGTAGCGCCGGCCGGCCGCCTTTTAAAAGGATTTTCCATCTATACCTGTTTCTAAGCCTGTAAACAAGGGCGGGAACAGGCCCCAGAACGGTAACGCCGCCAGGCGGATTCCCAAGGCGTTTTTCCAGACGCCGCATTTCCGTTTTCACGAGATTTTCAGAGTTCGATTCAAACATAATGCCTATAAGCCTTGTAAACGGCGGGTAACCGGTGATTTTTCGTTTTTCGAATTCTTCCGCGTAAAACGATTCGTAATCGTGCCTCATGGCGTGCCTTAGAGCGTAATGGTCGGCCTCGCTGGTAACGATAACTTCCCCGCCTTTTTTGCCGCGTCCCGTCCTGCCGGCGGCCTGCGTGATAAGCGAAAAGGTTTTCTCGGCGGAGCGGAAATCGGGAAAATTCAGATAATCATCGGCTCCAACGATGGCCGAAAACGTAAGGTTTTTGAAATCGTGGCCTTTGGCGGTCATCTGCGTGCCTACCAGAATATCGGTTTTGCCAGATTCGAACCGATCCAGAATAGCGAACATCCGCTCCCTGTCCGGGGCTGTGTCGTGGTCGAGCCTTTCCACTCTTGCCTTCGGAAAAATTTCTCTGAGAAAACTTTCAACTTTTTGCGTACCCGTCCCTGTATGCAGAAACACTTTGCCGACCCCGCAATTCGGGCAGGTTACAGTGCCCGTAAGCGAGTAATCGCAGTAATGGCATCGAAGCTTTTCCCCTCCGGCCGTATGCCATGTGAGGCTTATGGAACAGTTAGGACATTGAACTACTTCACGGCAGACCGAGCATTTAAGATATCGAGAAGAGCCGCGCCTGTTGATAAACACAAGGGACTGCTCGCCCGCGTTAAGCGTTTTTAGCAGTTTTTCGGTAACTGCCGAAGGAAGCACTTTGTCGGTTTTTCCCGGTACCAGTTTCGTTTTCGGCAGAGATATTTTTTCCATTCTTTCCGGAAGCCTGCACAGATAATACTTGCCCTTTTGACTGTTGTGGAAGGTTTCAATCGAAGGGGTGGCGCTTCCCAGCACCACGGTCGCGCCGGTTATCTTGCCGAGCATCACGGCAACGTCGCGTGCATGGTAGCGTGGATGTTCGGTCTGTTTATACGAGGAGTCGTGCTCTTCATCCACCACGATAAGCCGAAGCTTGCGAAGCGGAGCGAAGACGGCGGAGCGGGCGCCTATGACAACACGGGCTTCGCCGTTGCTTGCCTTTAACCATTCGTTTCTTCTCTGCGCGGAGGTCAGGCCGGAATGCAAAAGGGCTATGTCGTCGCCGAAGCGGGACGTGAACCGCTTTACAAGCTGGTAGGTGAGGGCTATTTCCGGCACAAGGATTATCGCGCTTCCGCCCTCCTCAAGAGCTTTTTCGCACAGGCTGATGTAAACCTCCGTTTTGCCGGAGCCGGTTACGCCGAAAAGGAGAGTTGCCTTTCCGCTTTTACTCGCAATTTCACCGGAAATACTATCAATAGCTTCCGCCTGAGCCTTCGTGTAAACAATTTTACTACTGCGGGTACGAGCGGGAAGAGTCCGGGTTCCGGCTCTTCCGGAGGTGAAATAAAATTCCTCCCGGCGTTCAATGATTTTTTTTCGCACAAGAGATGCCGTTTTCTTTCTGAGTTCGGCCACCGTCATGCCGGCCTTCGAAGCAAGTGTAGCGGCCGATAACGGTTTAGATAAAAGCTCGAGTATATTCCTGTTCGCCTCCTGCAATTTCCCCGGTTCAGCAGAGCCCCGGCTGTAAACGACTTTTTTTTTCAGTTCGTCTTTTGGAGCGATCATTTTAAAAACCTCGCCCGCCCCACAGATGTAATAGCGTGATATCCACAGGGCAAGCTCCATCAGCTCTTTTGGGAAAAGCGGTTCATCGTCCAGAACTGTTTTGATAGGTTTCAACTCGATGTCGGTTTCAACGAATTTCAGAAAAACGCCTACGATATCCCTGTTACGGAACGGCGCCACCACTCTTACGCCGGGTTTAAGCATACCTGCCTGGTCGGCGGAAAAACTGTAGTAGAATGTCTGTTTCACGCTAAGGAATACCGCCACCTCTGCGGCTTTTACGGTTTTTTTCACCTGATTTTAAAGATAATCTTCCAGTACCTTTAACGCGGGCTTTATTCCTCCGCCGGGCGACATCACATAAGCTCCCTGCGCGTAATCTCTGGTTGCGGCTAATGATTCGCCGGCAATTCTTATCCCTTCGTCGCGCGCGTTCTCGCCTGCCGCTTCCATACGCTTCCTTATTTCAGGCGGAACGTTCATGCCCGGAACCTCGCTATTCAAGAACTCCGCCATCTTTAACGACGTTAGCGGAAGAATTCCAATTAATAGTGGAATATTGATATCATGTGTTAATTCTTTGAATTTAAGAAACTTATTATTGTCAAAAATAGGTTGAGTAAAAACGAATTCCGCTCCGTTTTCAACTTTTTGGCGGAAGCGGGTTATTTCCTGTTCAAGGTTGATCGCCACTGGATTTACCCCCACGCCGATATGGATAGAAGTTGGCTTCCCTATAGGGTCGCCCGCAAGGTCCATCCCGTGGTTGAGATTGTTGATTATTTTAACCAGCCCGATAGCGTCCACATCGTAAACCGCTGTGGCGTCAGGATAGTTTCCGAGTTTGGGCGGATCGCCCGTAACCGCCAGCACGTTTTTTATGCCGAGCGCATCCGCACCGAGCAGGTCGGACTGTATTCCCAGAAGATTTCTATCCCGGCAGGTGTAATGAATAATCGGTTCCATGCCGATTTTATCCCTGAAAAGCACAGCCAGCGACATAGGGCTCATTCTGGCCGTAGCGCGCGGCCCGTCCGGTATATTCACGGCGTCCACGCCGGCCTGTTTAAGCCGTTCGGCCTTTTTGAGCGCCTTTGAAAAGTCAGTCCCTTTGGGCGGTAGAATTTCCACGCACGTAACGAACTTCCCTTCCGATAATTTGCGCGCGAATTCCGATTTTTCACCCGTCGGCACGGTCTCGACTTCAGGAGCCGGGACTGTTTCGATGGAAACCCGCGAATCGGAAAGCGCTTTAACGGCGTTGCTAACCAGCTTTATATGAGCGGGGACGGTTCCGCAACAGCCGCCCACGATTTTAGCTCCGGTGCGGATGAAACGCTTGGCGTAAGTTACGAAATATTCCGGCGTTGTCATGTACATATGCCGTCCGTCGATGATATGGGCGTTGCCGGCGTTCGG
>JAJRYM010000252.1 GCA_024275775.1 Nitrospirota bacterium | reverse complement strand
CCCCACGGCTGAAGAAATGGAATCGCTGAAGTTCGCATGGACGGTCGCCAAGCACGTTAAATCGAACGCCATAATCTACGCGCGCGACGGGCGGACGATAGGCGTAGGCGCGGGGCAGATGTCGCGTGTGGACTCTTCGCGCATCGCCGTAAGCAAGGCAAACAGCCCGGTTAAAGGGTGCGTAATGGCGTCGGACGCTTTCTTTCCTTTCCGGGACGGCATAGACGCCGCCGGCAAGGAAGGTATTACCGCCGTTATCCAGCCCGGCGGGTCGGTAAGGGATGAAGAAGTAATCGCCGCGGCGGATGAATACGGCATGGCGATGGTATTCACCGGCATCCGCCATTTCCGCCACTAGTTCCAACGCCGGGCTCCGGGCGTGGCAAGCCATAGCAATTCCCTCCCCCGCATCTCGCCGGCGAATATCTTTCAAAAACGGTGATGGAACTGTTCCGATGCCGATAACTCTTTTTGTTTTTACCGGTTCAGGGCATATAATCGTGCAATTATGAATTTTCAGGATGTCATTCACAATTTGGAGCGTTTCTGGGCCGAGCGCGGTTGCATAACCATTCAGCCCATCGATACGGAGGTGGGCGCCGGCACTTTCCATCCGGCCACTTTTCTTCGCGTACTTGGCCCGGAACCGTGGAATGCCGCCTATGTTCAGCCGTCCCGCAGGCCTACCGACGGCAGATACGGAGAAAACCCGAATCGGCTCCAACACTATTACCAGTATCAGGTCATCCTTAAACCGTCCCCGGACGATGTGCAGGATCTTTATCTGGAGTCCATCAGAAGCCTTGGCATAGACCTCAAGGGGCATGATGTGAGGTTCGTGGAAGACGACTGGGAATCCCCCACTCTCGGCGCGTGGGGGCTCGGCTGGGAGGTATGGCTGGACGGCATGGAAATAACCCAGTTCACCTATTTCCAGCAGGTCGGCGGGATTGACCTGAAACCTGTTTCGGCCGAGCTTACCTACGGTCTGGAACGGATATCGATGTACCTGCAAAACGTTGATTCGGTTTTCGACCTGAAATGGAACGACCATATTACCTACGGCGAGATTTTCCGGCCGGATGAAAAACAGTTCTCCAGATACAACTTTGAAATGACCAATCCGGCGCTTAACGCCGAGCTGTTCACAAGCCTCGAAAAGGAAGCCGATAAACTGCTGGACGCCGGGCTGGTTCTGCCGGCCTACAACATGGTTTTGAAATGCTCGCATACCTTCAACCTTCTGGACGCCAGCGGAGCGATAAGCGTTGCGGAGCGGACTACCTACATCGGCCGCGTAAGACGGCTTGCCGGAAAATGCGCCAAAGCCTACCTCGAATGGCGGGAAGAGCTGGGGTTTCCGCTCCTGAAGCAGGGATAGCGGCTTCTTAGAAAATTTTTCTTTTCACCTGATTCACGAACAGGTGTTCGGTTGCGGACGGCTTCCGTATCAGATAAACGGTGTCACCGTCGGCCAGCGCTTCCGCCGCGAGCGGATGGCTTAGGAAAAACTGCATCGAGGCTGTGTACCCGTACGCGCCGGACTGATAAATGCCCAAAAAATCGCCCGGCTTAAGTTCCGGCAGAGAGACAGGCAGAGCGCCCTGGTCTAGCGTATTGCATAGAGGTCCGCCAAGAATGTAGCGGATTTTACGCCCCTGCGATCTGCGGTTGAGGAGTTTTACGGGGTATTCCGCGCTGACGCGAAACGGAAAAAGTGCGTGATGAATCCCGCCGTCGGTCAGTGCGAAATTGCGGTTTCGGATTTTTTTTACCGCCAGAACTTTCATCACGTAAACCCCCGCAGGGCCTACAAGGTACCTGCCGGGCTCGATAAAAAACCGGACGGACTTCAGCCGATCGTTTTTGCGTGCGAGAGCTTCAACCTGCTTCAACCCGCTTTTAAAAGTTTTCAGGTCGAAGCTTTCTTCATCATCGCTGTACGGGATTCCCAGCCCTCCCCCGAAATTTACGTATGAGGGATTAAAGCCGGTCTTTTCACAAATCCCGGACATCCATCGGGTAAATTCCAGCGCGCCTTTCAGCCATGTTTTCGCCGAGAGTATCTGCGTGCCGAGATAAATGTGAAATCCGCAAAAATCAAGGTTCCTGTAGCTATGCCGGTTTTGAAGAATGGAAACCGTATCCTTTGCCGAAAAGCCGAACTTCTCAACACCGCCGACCATGAACATGGCTTTTCCCGGCTTGCCGGGAGAAATATCGGGATTGACTCTTAACGCAACTTTTAATTTCACGCCGAGCCTGTTAAGCGCGGCCAGTTCTTCGGCCGATTCAACGTGAATAACGCCGACCTTTTTTTCCATTAGAACAGCGAACTCGGCATCGCCTTTCGCCGGGCCGGAAAGAGCCGTCATCGACTGCCTGAAACCGGCCTTGAAGCAGGCCAGCAGTTCGCCCGCCGAGGCGGTTTCCGCCATCGCTCCCAGCTCGCGGAAAGTTTTGATTACGGCAATGTTCGGGTTGGCCTTTACCGCGAAAAAGATTTTCCATCCGGCCGGAAGTACGGATTTCAGCTTAAGAAATCTCCGGCGGATTACATCGGCGCTGTAAAAGTACAGAGGCGTGCCGATTTTTTCCGCCGCCTTCAGGATGCCGGCGGACGGCATCCCGCTGAAAACCCGCATATCAGGCCCGTCTTAACCGGCGGCCTTCGCCATGTTTTCCCTCAATTCCAGATTGACTATCGCAAGCGAAAGCATCTGCCCAAGCCGCGTTAGAAAATCAACGGAATCGTTTTTCCGGTACCGTTTGCCGTCGTTGCTTCCGAGGTTAAGCGTTCCGAAGATTTCATCGCTGAAATAAAGCGGAACAATCGCCTGCGAACGTATCCGGCGGTAATGTTTCATGCCGAAAAAATCTACATCCCCGCTTTCGAGTTCTCCCGCGAGTATGGGAAGTATTTCCTCCGAAAATAAAGCGGCAAGTGATTTTCTGTCTATGAAAAAAAGACGATCCCCGACCGCAGGCAGGTTCTGCCTTTTCGGATCGGCCCCCACAAGCCCGCGGAAACGGTCTTCAAGAGAGATGGTCACGGAAGTTACTCCGAACTCCGATTTAACCGATTCGGCTACTTTCTTTACCATGACCTCAAGGTTATTGCATTCAAGAAGCAGTTTGCCGACCTCGTTCATTTTCTGCTGGATTTCCAGATTCCTTTTCGTTATCTGCACGAGCTGGCACAGGTTTTTCTTTAGCGCCATGTTATCCTGCCTCAGCCTGTTGCGGGTTATCTTCTGCAGAAGAAGCACGTTCTTTTCGTTCATGATTCCCCCCTTTTAATCCGCTTGTCTTCTGATAAAAGCCGGTTTGTCAATCTCGTCATATAAATCCATGTCGTTATAAATATCCCGGCTTCTTTCATTCACCGCTTGCTGAAACCCGGCCGCGGCGGTTTCAACTTCCTCGGTCACGACCTCTTTTGCAATCGTTTCAATGCGCACCGGCTCTTCCGGCTCCCGGACGGAGGCGGACTGAAAACCGGTGGCTATAACCGTAACCATAACCTCATCGTCCAGAGTCGGGTCTATAACCGAGCCGAATATGATGTTTGAATCGGCGTGCGCGGTTTTCTGAATCTCCTCTGCCGCTGCGCTCACCTCATGAATGGAAAGACTTTCGCCGCCGGTGATGTTAATCAGAATTCCTCTTGCGCCATCTATGGCGGTCTCCTCGAGCAACGGCGAATGAATGGCTTTTTGCGCCGCTTCGGATGCGCGATGTTCGCCCGTGCCGCTTCCCGTTCCCATCAGGGCGGGCCCCATTTCGGACATGATTGTCTGAACATCGGCGAAATCCACGTTCACCAGGCCGGGGACGGTGATGATGTTGGATATACCCCTCACAGCGTTGCATAAAACGGTATCCGCTATCTCGAACGCCTTAAGTATGGAAGTATTTTTCTCCACTATTCCGAGTAGTCTCTGATTCGGAATGGTGATTAGCGTGTCGGTAGTTTTCGCCAGCTCTTCCAGACCTTCATCGGCATGTTTCATTCTTCTCGATCCTTCGAAATGAAACGGTTTCGTAACAACGCCTACCGTTAGCGCCCCCATGTTCTTGGCTATGGAAGCTATGATGGGCGCGGCGCCGGTTCCCGTTCCTCCGCCCATTCCGGCCGTAACGAAAACCATATCGGCCCCTTCGAGAATAGCGGTTATCGAATCCTTGTCCTCCATCGCCGCCTTCCGGCCGATTTCCGGGTCAGCCCCCGCTCCAAGCCCGCGCGTAAGGGTGTTGCCTATCTGGATTTTTACGGGAACCCGCGAGCGGGCGAGAGCCTGCGCGTCCGTATTGCACACTATGAACTCTACCCCCATAATGGAATTCCCCAGCATGGAAGCCACGGCGTTATTGCCTCCGCCACCGCAACCGATAACCTTGATTTTTGCTATCCGGTTTGTTTCGCTAGCAAAATCGAAAACCGGCTGCTTACCGTTAAACTCTAGTTCTTTAGTCATTTAATACCCCCTTGTTAAGGTTTAAAAGAAATCTTCTATTAATCTTTTCATCCTTTCAGTAAGCGCATGAAAGAGATGTCTTCCTTTAAGCGGCGCTTTTACACCGCGCTTTACCTCCCTGAACCCGAAGAGCAACAGCCCTACGGACGTTGCGAATTGCGGCGAATCGACCACATCCATCAGACCGCCGAAATTCTTTGGATTGCCTCTTCGTACCGGCAAACCGAAAATCCTCTCCGTCACTTCCGGCATGCCTTCCAGAATCGTCGCCCCGCCGGTTATCACGAGCCCGGAAGTTATCGTGTCCATGTATCCGGCGTTTTCTATATCGCGATGAACCATCTGGAAAATTTCATCAACTCTCGGCTCGATTATTTCGGTAAGCATCTTCCTGCTTACGACCCTCGGCTCCCTGCCGCCCATGCTCGGCACTTCGATCCTTTCTTCGGCGCCGACGAGAGAATCAACCGCGCAACCATGCTTGATTTTTATTTTCTCGGCCTCGGTGTGCGGCGTCCTGAGCCCTATTGCGATATCGTTGGTTATATGGTTGCCGCCTACGGCAAGAACCGACGTATATTTGATGGAATCTTCGGAATAGATGGCGATGTCAGTGGTTCCTCCGCCGATGTCAACAAGCGCCACGCCAAGGTCTCTTTCGTCGGAATCGAGTACCGCTTCTGCCGAGGCGAGCTGTTCCACAACCACGTTTTCCACTTCAAGGCCGGCGCGATTTACGCACCGAACGATATTCTGGGCAGAGGTTACCGCACCCGTTATTATGTGAACCCGCGCCTCAAGCCGAACTCCCGACATTCCCTTCGGCTCGCGGATGCCGCTCTGGCCGTCGAGAATATACTGCTGGGTAAGCACATGAAGGACTTCCCTGTCCATCGGGATATTCAGCGCCTTGGCGGCGTCAATCACCCTTTCCTTGTCCTTCTCCGCTACCACCCCGTCTTTTACGGCTATTATGCCGTGAGAATTGAATCCTTTGATATGGCCGCCCGCTATGCCCGCGTAAACCGACTCAATCTCCACGCCGGCCATCAGTTCGGCTTCTTCAACCGCCGACTTTATTGATTCCACCGTGCCTTCGATGTTGACGACAACGCCTTTTCTTAATCCTTTCGACGGATGTGTGCCGATTCCGATAATGTTCATCTTGTCGTCATCGATTTCAGCTATAACACAGCAGATTTTCGTGGTGCCTATATCAAGCCCAACTATTATGTCGTTAGCCTGCCTGGCCATTTCCGCCTCCCTCTTTAAAAATCCCGTTATGCCCTGTTCCAGGCGTCATAACCGCCTGCCCGTTAAATGAAAGATCTATAGTCATAAAACTGTTCCCCCTTTCGGAAAGTATTTTTCTTACCGTGAGATATTCGAGAAATTTTGTCTTCCATACCTTTTCTTCCAGACCCAGCACTATCCTTATGCCGTCGGCCGTTTCCGCCACAATCCGTTCGGAACCGACGAGATGCACCGAAACCACCGGGTCGCTGAAAAGTTTGTCGTTTGCAAAAAGTGAAGCGAACTTAACGGCTTTTTCGATGCCCGTTCTTTCCACCTGATCCCCGGTCTCCATTTTTTCTTCGGAAACGGATACTTTCAGATAACTTTCCCTGCTATTCACCTGTTCCAGCAGGTATCCGTTGTTATCCACAAGAAAGAGCCTGCCTTTGGACTCCACTACCGCGACAGGTTTTCTTTCCCGAATAACCACGCGCACGCTGTCCGGCACGACAAGCTTGACGGCAACAGACTTTATCCATGGATTTCTCATCAAGGCCGCCGCGGCTCCGTCAATATCACAGGTAAAAATATTACGATAGAGAAGAAAGCCTACTGCGGATTCGATTCGGCTTGTTTTCAGGTGGCTGTTTCCCGTTATATCTAGCTTTTTTACCTGGAAATAGGGATGCGTCAAGGCGATGTAAAACAGTATGCCCAGCACCAGCAGGCCGCCGGCCAGTTCAGTGCATCTCAAAGCGATTTTTGCTAGTCTTTTAAACTTCACGGCCGGCTTAACGGTAACCGCAGGTCTGGTACGCTCCAGACGCGTCGGCCGGAAAACTTCCAGACTTCTTCTTTTGCGCGCTACAGTCGCCATTTAAAAATTACCCACAAGTTTTATTTCCCGCTCCAGCGTTATGCCGGTTCCACTTTTAACCGTTTCCTCTATCATTTTGATAAGCTGAAAAACCTGCGCCGCTGTTGCCCAACCTTGATTCACAATAAAGTTGGCGTGTTTTTCACTCACCTGCGCGCCGCCGACGCAACGCCCCTTAAAACCGAGGCTCTCTATTATCCGGCCGGCAAAATCGCCCGGCGGGTTTCTGAAAACCGAACCGGCGGAAGGAATATCCAGCGGTTGAGTTTGTTTTCTTTTTTCCAGGTTTTCTTTCATGCGCCGTTCTATTTCCTTTTCATCTCCCTGCTGAAGATTAAATGTGGCGGAAACTATCACGGCTCCTTTCGGCAGTTCGCTTTTCCTGTAAGAAAGCCCCAGCTCCCGGCCGGAAAAATCCCTGACCTTTCCATCAACTAGAAGTGTCGCCTTTTCCAGAACATCCTTTACTTCGCCTCCGGAAGCGCCCGCGTTCATGACCACCGCCCCGCCTACGGTGCCGGGTATGCCGTAAGCGAATTCAAGCCCGGAAAGCCCCATGCCGCACATTTTCCTTGAAAGCGCCGTAAAGCTGTAACCGCTTCCTGCAGTTACGGCGGAGGAACCGTTTTCCGGCGCGGCTACGCTGAAGTTTTTGAGCTTTTTCAGAAAAATCACAACAGGCGCTCCTTCATCCGAAACCAGCACGTTCGAGCCGCCGCCGAGTATGAACCCTTCGGGATATTTTCCGCAAAAATCGGCAAGCTCTTCCACCGTTTCCGGCATAAGAAAAAGCTCCGCCGGCCCGCCGATTCTGAAAGTCGTAAACTTTGCAAGCGGTTCATTTTTTCTAGCCTTCGTCATTTTCAAGAAACTTCTCTCCCTGAAGGAAAACGTTGCCCGCGCCCAGCGTTAACAGCACGTCGTTTCTTTCGATATTCGTTGTAAGCCAATCCTGAACTTCGTCGTCATGTTCAAGCAGGTAAATATTTTTTCCGCCGGCTGTCTTTTTCACGCCGTCGTAAATAAGACGGGTGCTCACGCCCTCAACAGGCTTCTCGCCGGCGGGATAAATCGGCATGAGAGCCAGAACATCCGTATCCCCGAACGCGGTTAGAAAATCCGCGAGGCAGTCTCTCGTTCTGGTGTAACGATGCGGCTGAAAAAGCGTGACGATTCTTCTGTCCGCAAACGCTTCCCTCAACCCCTTGAGAGTAGCGCGTACTTCGCTGGGGTGGTGTCCGTAATCGTCGATTACCGTAACACCGTTCTTTTCCCCTTTTATCTCCAGCCTGCGTCCGATGCCGGAAAAATTCCCAAGCGCGACGGCCATGGTATCGAAATCGACGCCCAGATAAAGCCCCACCTGTATCGCCGCAAGGCAGTTGCGGGCATTGTGAATTCCGGGAAGGTGCAGTGCGATATCGCCTAGCCGTTCGCCTTGGCGATGAACGGAAAAGGTGCAGACAAGACCTTTCTGCGCGTAATCTTTGCCAACGAGGTCGCAGTCGTCTGAGAAACCGTAAGTAATGAAACGTTTGTTCATTTTCGGGGCGAAGCCACGAAGTACGGGATCATCTCCGCAGGCTATGGTGGCGCCGAAAAAAGGCACCTTGTTGCAGAAATGAAGAAACGCCGCTTCAAGATTTGCCATGTTTCCGTAATGATCCAGATGCTCCCTGTCTATACCGGTGACAACCGCTATTTTGGCATCCAGCTCCAGAAACGAGCCGTCCGATTCATCGGCTTCGGCAACGAGAAACTCTCCCTTGCCGAGCCTTCCACCCGTTCCGAATTTTTTCACTCTGCCGCCGATTATCACGGTCGGGTCCATTCCGGCATCGGCCAGAATGGTTGCTATAAGCGTTGACGTGGTGGTTTTGCCGTGCGCTCCCGCTACGGCTATCCCTTCCTTCATTCTCATAAGATCCGCCAGCATTTCGGCGCGGGGGATAACCGGAATTTTCCTGCTTCGAGCCGCCAGCACTTCAGGGTTGTCCGCCTGCACCGCCGATGAAACCACCAGCACATCGGCATCGCCGATGTTATCGCCGTCGTGGCCTATGAAAATTTTAGCGCCCAACTTTTCAAGCCTGAAAACGGTTTCCGACCTCGTAATATCCGAACCCCGCACTTTATGCCCCAGGCTTATCAGCACTTCGGCGATCCCGCTCATTCCCGAACCGCCTATTCCAACCAGATGAACCCGGCAGGTTTTCATCAATCCCATTTACCCCTCCACCGCGCCGATTATTTCCCGCGCAATTGTACGGCCGGCATCCGGCCGCGCCATTTCCCTGCTGTTCGCGGACATCATTTCCAGCTTTTCCCTGTCGGTAAAAAGTTCCTCAACAGTCTCCGCCAGCGTTTCGCCGTTCAGAGCGGCATCGTCAACCATCATCGCCGCCCCCTGCGCAACCAGCGCCTCGGCGTTGAGTTTCTGATGTCCTCCGGCGCCGGGGTACGGCACGAGAACGGCCGGAAGACCCGAAAGATTCAGCTCCGCGCAGGTGGAAGCCCCCGCGCGGGCAACCGCCAAATCGGCGTGATTCATTATTTCGTGCATATTTTCAAAATACGGTTCAACGACGGCATGCTGTTTGTACAGGCTGTACATCGCCTTTACTACTTCGTATTCGCGTTCTCCCGCCTGATGAAAGATTTTTAGCGGTATTTTTTCAAGCATGGGGAGCGCCTCCGCCATCGCCATGTTTATGGAATGAGCGCCCTGGCTTCCGCCCATGACAAGGAGGCTCTTTTCTTCGCCGAAGGTTCTGGTTTTACCGTAACTGAAACCGCGCCTGACCGGGTTGCCGCTAAGGGAGATGTCCGCGCCCGGCAACCACCGCTTCGTCTCCTCAAAGGAGGTGAAAACCCTGGAAGCCCGGCGGGCCAAACGGCGGGTGACCATGCCGGGATAAACATTCTGCTCCATTAAAAACAGCGGGATATTTTTCAGAGTTGCGGCAACCGTAGCGGGAGCGGAAGCATAACCGCCGGCGCCCACCACCACGTCGGGAGAAAAAACCGACAGAATCTTCATGGCTTTTTTAAGGGCCGCCGGGAAAATGGCAAGCGACTTGACGGACTTCAGCAGGCTCGACCTGTCGAGACCTCGAACGTTGAGACCGACGAACCCAAAACCGGCGTCGGCCGCCCTTTTATGTTCCGGGCCGTACAGCCCGCCTACAAAAAGAACCTTAGCCTGCATACTGCGACACTCCTCCGCCACGACAAGCGCGGGGTTTATATGCCCCCCCGTACCGCCGGCCGTAACGACTATTCTCATAACCGAAACCTTTACGTTGTATGTTCTGAAACATTAAGCAATATCCCCATACTCACCATCCATGTAACAAGGGCGGAACCTCCGAAGGAAATAAACGGAAGCGGCAGTCCCTTGGTCGGCAACAGGCCGGTGGCGACGCCTAAGTTGACCGCCGCCTGTATGCCCACGCAGAGCGTTATGCCGAGGGCCAAATACATGCCGAAACTGTCCGGCGCGCGGAAAGCCACAGCGAACCCGCAGTAAACAAGAGCCACAAAAATCAGAACCACCGCAATACAGCCGACGAAACCGAGCTCTTCGCCTATGATGGAAAAAATGAAATCGGTATGCGCGTCCGGCAGGAAGAAATTCTTCTGCCTTCCGTCGCCGAGACCGAGCCCGAAAAAGTGTCCGTTGCCGAGCGCAACATAGGACTGGATTATCTGAAAACCGGTATCCTGCGGGTCCGACCATGGGTCGAGAAAAGCCAGTATCCTTCTTCTCCGGTAATCAACATTCAAAACCGCAGTGTAGAGAAACGGCATAAGAAGAAGAAAAGTCCCGACCAGATACCGCATTCTCACGCCCGCGACGAAGAAGAGGGAAAATATCACCGAGGCTATGACAAGTGAAGTTCCAAGATCCGGCTGGCTTAATATAAGAATAAAACAGATTCCAAGGGCAAGCGCGCTGGGCATGAAACCGGAGAAGAAGTCTTTAAGCTTTCCGGTTCTTTCCTTGCGCACGAGAAACCAGGAAAAGAAAATGATAAGAGCGAGCTTGGCGAACTCCGACGGCTGAAAAGTCAGCGGGCCTACGGCAATCCATCTGCGAGCGCCGCTTACCTCCCGGCCTATGCCCGGCGCCATCACCAGAAGCAGAAGAACGATAGTTATTCCGTAAAGCCAGGGCGCCAGCGGGATAAGTTTTCTGTAATCGAATCTGGCGGCCACCATCATGCCGAATGCGCCGATAATCGCCCAGACGAACTGCTTTTTAACGAAAAAGGCCGGGTCGCCGTAGCGCTCCGCCGCGAGGACACTGCTGGAGGAATAAATCATTCCCAGCCCGAAAATCACAAGCAATATCACGCAAAGAAGAATACGGTGATCCATCTCCCGTTTTTTAGGCATTTACCGCTCCATGGTTTGTTGAAAGTTTTTCGACAGCCTGCCGAAACCGTTCGCCACGCTCTTCGAAATTTTTAAACATGTCGAAACTTGCGCAGGCCGGCGAAAGAATCACATCGGCGCCCGCCCGCGCTCGCGACGCGGCAAGTTCCACAGCTTCATCCAGAGAACCGGCGGTTAACAGATTTTTGCAGTTATTTAAAGCCCGGCCGATTTTATCCGCGGCCTCGCCGATAAGAATGGCTGTCGCGTTCTTTTTTCTTATAATGTCTGCCAGCGGCGCGAAATCGCCGTCCTTGTCGCGGCCGCCCATGATTACGAAGAGAGGGGCGGCCAGCCCTTCGATATCTTTTATAACCGACTGCACGTTTGTAGCTTTTGAATCGTTTATGTAGCGCACGCCGTTGATTTCGGCCACCGGCTCCATCCTGTGCGGAAGCCCCTCGAAACTGAAAAGCGCTTCTCTTATTCCTTCAATCGAAGCGCCGGCGCAGAAAGCGGCCGCGCACGCGGCGAGGCTGTTTTCAATGTTGGCCGAACCGAGCAGTTTCAGGTCGGAGAGTGCGCCTATATCGTTTATCTTCCCGTCATGCGATATGGCGATTCCGCCATTTTTTATCCATACACCCTCATCCATGGCTGTCGTCGCCGAAAAACCGAACAGCCGGGAAGCAAGGGACTGCGCGAAAAAGGCAACGGCGGGATCATCCATATTGAGAACCGTTACATCGTCCGGCCCCTGCTTTGCGAATATGCGCGCTTTAAGGGAAGCGTAGTTTTCCATGTTCAGGTGGCGGTCCAGATGATCCGGCGTGATGTTCAAAACGGCGGCAACGCGCGGCGCGAAAGCAGAAACTCCCTCAAGCTGAAAAGAACTGATTTCAGCCACGACGGTTTTTTGAGAACCGAAAAGCCCGTCTTCACCGCTCACCGGGTTGCCGATATTGCCGCAGATGACGGCCGGAATGCCGGTTTTTTCCAGCATCGCTCCTATAAGCGAAACTGTGGTGGTTTTTCCATTGGTTCCCGTAACGGCTATCCAGTCCTGCTGTAAATGCCTGAAAGCAAATTCAATTTCACTGATTACCGGCAGTCCGTTTTGCCGAAAAAAAGCAAGAAGCGGGCTGTCCCACGGTACGCCGGGCGATGTTATTACAAGGCCGAATTCCGCGTTCATGACTTT
>JAJRYM010000015.1 GCA_024275775.1 Nitrospirota bacterium | reverse complement strand
GGCAAGGACTGCGCCAAATGCCATACCGAGCAGGATTGGAAAAAAACGAAATTCAATCACGACAAAACAAAATATCCGCTTAAAGGCAAGCATCTTCAGCAGAAGTGCGAATCCTGCCATCCTCAAATGGGCAAGGGCAAGTTCAAGATAGCGCGGTTCGACACATGCAACGCTTCCGGATGCCACGACAATAAGAAGCGGGGCGGGTTAACGCACGGTAAAAAGCAGTTCAAGGGTAAAAAGTGCGAATCCTGCCATACGGTTGAAAACTGGAAACCTTCCCTTTACAAGCACAATACGAAAAAGTACGTTGGATACCGGCTTGAAGGAAAGCATCTCAAGCTTGCGTGTTCCAAGTGCCACAGAGCCGACCCCATTACGAAAATCGTTCATTACCGCCCGTTTGATACCAAGACGTGCAATACGAAAGGGTGCCACGATTCAGCCAAGCGGAAGAATATTCACGGCAAACAGTTCGCAGGCCGTTCATGCGATGAATGCCACACCGTAAAGGGATGGAAGCCGACCACGTTTAGCCACTCAAATGCGAAGTACAAAGGTTTCAAGCTTAAAGGGAAGCACGCCAAGCTGAAATGCGCCAAGTGCCACAAGTCCAAAAGAAAAATCGTCGGCTACAAACCTATAAAATACGCTTCCTGCACCGCCAAAGGATGCCACGATACCCGCAAGCGGGGCAACATCCACGGCGCACAGTTCAAGGGGCGGAACTGCCTTGAATGCCATTCCGAGAAAGGATGGAAGCCGACGACCTTCAGCCACTCCAATCCGAAGTACAAAGGCTTCAAGCTTAAAGGCAAACACGCCAAACTGAAATGCGCCAAATGCCACAGGCCCGACAGGCGGACGAAAGCCGTTAAATACAAACCGATTGAAACCGGCACCTGCGCTTCCAAAGGATGCCACGATACCCGCAAGCGGGGCAACATCCACGGCAAGCAGTTTAAAGGAAGAGGTTGCGACGACTGCCATGCCATGGAAAGCTGGAAGCCTACTATCTTCAGCCACTCGAATCCGAAGTACAAAGGGTTCAAGCTGAAAGGCAAGCATGCGAAGGCAAAATGCGCCAAGTGCCACAAGGTCGACAAGCGGACGAAGCTCGTTAAATACAAACCGATTAAAACCGCTTCCTGCACCGCCAAAGGATGCCACGATACCCGCAAGCGGGGCAACATCCACGGCGCACAGTTCAAGGGGCGCGATTGTCTTGACTGCCATACGGAGCAGGGGTGGAAGCCGACGAAATTCCGCCACGACAGCCCCGCCTACAAAGGTTTCAAGCTCAACGGGAAGCATGCAAAGGTAAAGTGCGCCAAGTGCCATAAAAAGGATTCCGCCGGCACTCTTCACTTCAAGCCGATTAAAAGTACCGCCTGCGCCGATTGCCATACCGACGAGCACAAGGGGCAGTTCAAAGAGAAGAAGTGCGAGGATTGCCATACCGAAACAGGGTGGAAACCGTCGCTGTTCCGCCATTCGGATACGAAGTACAAAGGTTTCAAACTTACCGGCAAACATGCGAAAGCGAAGTGCGAAGGCTGTCATAAAAAACGGCCCGACGGGAAGGTGCGCTTTAAACCGATAAAGAGCGACTGCGTTGACTGCCACAAAAAAGACGATAAGCATAAAGGCTCTCTCGGCCCGAACTGTCGAGAATGCCATTCCCCGGAAACATGGAAACCGACCGGCGGTTTTCACGATCTTACCGCCATGCCTCTTAAAGGAGCGCACACGAGGGCAGACTGCGTTGCCTGCCACAAAACACCCGGGTCCTTCGGCGGCTTGAGCGGAGACGATTGTACAACCTGCCATATAGACGCGCATATCGGGCAGTTCGGCACGGGATGCGCGGAGTGCCACGATTTCCAAACGTGGGAGCCGCTTCGCTTCCGCCATTCAACGACAGGTTTCAGGCTGGAAGGTGCGCATCGGATTACGAACTGCGAAGGATGCCACCAGAACAGGGTATACAGGAACACGCCGTTCGACTGCGTTGACTGCCATAGGGACAGGTTTACAGCCGCCACGCTGAATGCCTTTCATCAGAGAGCCAGCACCGACTGCACATTCTGCCACACTGTTTACAGTTTCCAGCCCGCCACCAACCATGAGCATGCGACATGGACTTTCGACGGCATTCACGCTGGTCTCAAGTCTCAATGCGCGTCATGCCATCAGGCCAGAACAGGCTCCGGCCTCCTCAGTCTGAAATGGCCCACGGCCCAGTTTGCGAGCGACTGCAATATATGCCATGGGTCGCAGTTTACTTCGTCGTCGGCTAGTAGCGCGAATGCCGGCATTGCCCACGCGGCCGGCGGAGCGGCGAGCGACTGCACTACATGCCACTCTTCTTCTTTCCCCACATGGACGCAGAACAGTTTCGGCCATAGCAGTATGACGTTCGTGGGGCCGCACTCCACTCTGGCGGCGCAATCGTTCGGCTCTCTGGCCGGTTCCGGATTCAGATGTACAAGCTGTCATAATCTCAATACCGCCGCGCCGAAATGGTCAGCCTCCACGGCCAACGACTGCGATAAATGCCACCAGACAAATTTCACATCGGCGACCACCACTAACGCAAGCATCGCCCACGCCGCTTCCGGCGCATCGGCCAACTGCACGACCTGCCATTCCCTTACGGCTTCAACGTTCACCCAGGCAAGTTTTACCCATTCCAGCATGACCTTTGTCGGCCCTCACTCGGCCTTGCAGAAAATATGCTCCGACTGCCATAACGCAGGGTCGGCTTTGCCGAAATGGTCAGCCTCCACGGCCAACGACTGCAACATCTGCCACGCCGCTAATTTCAACGCCGCCACTTCGGGTACGGCAGGCACCGCCCACGCCACCGTAACGGTTGCCGGCGATTGCGCGAGATGCCACTCACCAACGCATGTCAGCTGGAATCAGGGCACTTTCGGGCATACCACGATGACGTTTGTAGGAGCTCACGTATCGCTTCAGCAGACATGCACCAACTGCCACCTTTCAGGGTCCGCAACGCTTAAGTGGCTGGGCGCCGCGACGGCGAACGATTGCAACACCTGCCACATATCGCAGTACAACCCAAACTCGAATATTTCGCACCAGGCTTCGGGAGCGAACCCGACCTGTACCACCTGCCACAAATCTACGGACACCCTCTGGCAACAGGGAACCTTCGCTCATACAGCGATGACGTTTAACGGATGGCACGGTTCTGTTAAAAACAGCTGTGCCAAATGCCACAGCCAGGGATTCAGCATAACCGGCGGCAGTACAAGCGAAGAAGACTGTTTTGTTTGCCATCAGTCCAGGTTCAACAGCAAACACAGCAAGGACGTCAGTAAGGGATGCAATATTCAGCTTTGCAATCAGTGCCACAGGCCGACCGACGGCGGCCAGTGGGATAACGGCAGGAATCTGTTCGGGGGAATTTGCGACTGATGAAAAAAACGGCGATTTTCCTTATAGTTTTAATCATCGGGTGTATGCCTCTCTGCGCCATAGCGGTGGAGATTAAGGGCGGGACGTCGTTTTCATATTTCAATCAGGACGACGACGCGTCCCCGCTGGATTTCACTGTCGCGAGAGCGAGGCTGAACTGCGATATATCAGGCTTCTACGGCGATAATAAAATATTGCATCTCGATGCCGATACCCGCCAGTCCGGCAGTACCTCCGATTTCAACGCCGGGATACCGGACACGAGACTAAAAAACATAAACCTGGAAATCAAACGGGCTTTCAGCAATACGGATATCCTCATCGGCCGGCAATACATAAATCAACTGCCCGGCGCCAGAGTTGACGGACTGCAGGCGAAATATTTTCTTAAGAAAGAATCCGGTATCGGCGTTTTCGCCGGTCTTCAGCCGGATCCTTATACGGACGACTTGGGAGGAGATTTTTCCATCGCGGGGGCTTATGTTTTTCACAGACAAGACGGCCTGGGCCTTTCGGGCGGAGTAGCAACCTCTATTTTTAAAGGCAAAGAAGATTCCACGTGGCTTTACGGGCAGGGGGATTACAAGGTAGGCCCCACAACGAATGTTTATCTTAGCCTGAGAGCCGACAGGGAAATTAAAGGCGGTAGCGGGTTCAGGCTAACCAACCTCATTGGAAGCGTTAATCAGAGGCTCGGCCGCAAGGGCAGAATAGGGGTTTCCTACTCTCAGTCCAGAGCCATAGAGCTTGCCGAATCGATGACTTATAGCCCGTTGAGCGACCTATATCGAAGTCTCAGGGTAAACGCGAGTTACAGGCTGTTCAGAAGCACTTTTCTCAGGGCAAGCGCCGATTTCCGCTCGCGGGACAGGGACAGCAAGTCGGCCTCTATTTATATGGGCGGAATAAGGCAGACGAACCTGCTTCGGTATTTTTATATTGACGCCAATTACAGAAAGGTCAACTACTTCACCTCAAACGTAAACCAGTATTACGGAGCGCTTGGAGCGCAGATATTTTCCAGTTTTTCTGCGGAAGGGAGTTTTACTTTTACGGACAACCAGCAGGACGATGTCGATAACAAACTGGAGCAGACAAGCTACGCTCTTAATCTGAACTGGATGATTACCAGGCATTTATACGCCACCGGCCGATACGAAACTGCAAACGATAAATTCCTCAGCGTTTCACCCAGTTTCGCATCCGCCGTCAGCACCGATTTCAACCGGCGCAATATCTTTTTTCTGGTAGGCTACCGCTTCTAGGCCTTTCCTCACTTTCGATTAGCTAGAGCCGGATTTTATAGGCGCGGCCGGCCTATGAGTGAAGTGTTACGCGAAAGATTACCGCGTACCGCGCTTGGTTTCTATCGTGATTCCCATCTTTTGAAGGAACGCGTTGGGAAGTTCGCCGCCGACGAATATGAATATGGCGTCATTCGGTATTTTGATGGTTTCCCCTTGCCGTTCAAGTATAACGGCGTCTTCCGTGATTTCCTTTACCGTAGATTCAAGCATCAGCGTAAGGCTTCCACTCGCGACAGCTTCATCCAGCCGTTTCTGATTGTCCGGCTTTATGCGGGCAAAAGCCGCTTTCCTGTATGAGAGTCGGACGCTCGCTCCCTTCTGGCCGGAAAGCGCCACGGCCGCTTCCACCGCGCTGTCCCCCCCGCCGACGACCAGCAGGTTCTGGTTTTTGTACTTTTCCGGCTCAAGCAGGCGATACATGACCTTGGGCAGTTTCTCGCCCGGAACCCCCAGTTTTCTGGGAGTGCCGCGACGGCCAATACAAAGGAGAATGTACCGGGTATTGATTTCCCTTTTGGCGGTTTTAACCACAAAAAAACCGTCTTCCCTGCGCGACTCGATCGCCTTTTCACCTATAGCGACTTTAAGGGATGTTTTTTTGGCGATTTCATCCCACAATGTCAGCAGTTCCTCTTTAAGGAATTCCTTTTTACTCACTTTTCCGTAAAGCGGAATTACCGCAGGCCTCGTCATAACAAGCTTTTTCCGGGGATAGGAGAGTACCGCGCCGCCGAAACTGTCTTCCTGATCTATGGTTATGGTATTAAGTTTTTCCTGTATCGCCTGCAGGCTGGCGGAAAGCCCGGCCGGGCCGGCTCCTACTATAAGCAGGTCTATGATTTCGTCGTCATGTTTATACCCATTTTCCCTGAAACTCTCGCTTATGTACTGCACAGCCTCCTGCCCCTGCAGTATGGCGTTTTTTATGAGCCCCATTCCGCCAAGTTCGCCCGCTATGAAAACCCGGCTTACGTTCGTTTCAAAACTGGGGGAAACCTGCGGGATATCAACTCCCCGTTTCTCCGTTCCGAACACCAGCTCTATGGCGCCGACGGGGCAGGCGCGGGCGCACGCGCCGTGGCCAACGCACCGGGAAGCGAAAACCGTTTCGGCTTTGCCGTGGACGATGCCGAGAATTTCCTTTTCGGGGCATGCCTTGATGCAGGCGCCGCTTCCTATACAGACGTCCCTGTTGACTCTGGGGTGGATGGTAACCGGTTCGCGCAGGCCGAATTCTTCAGCTTCTTTCTGTCTGGCCAGCACTTTTTTCGTCCTGCGGGTGTAGAGCCAGAGATAAGGGCCGACAATCAGCAGAACCAGCAGGACGCCTGTAATCGCTACGGCGTTGTCGAGAACAATCTGATAAACGGTTTCCATGAGAAAGTTTTCGCTCAGCCGCCAGCCTTGAAGACCATATACACGGCGATATGGATAAACATTATCAAAAACATGATGAAAGCGAACGGTTTATGAAATACGTGCCAGTAATGAAGAAGTTTCTGGGACGCAGTGAGAAAGTTGGATGAACGTATGAGTTCGCCTTTTTCCTTTATAAGCCTGAAAAGCCTTTTCTTAACTCCGGAAGGGAGTTCCGGGTTGGCGTAAATAGCTTTCCGTATTCTGTATGTCCGGCCTAAATTTCCAAAGTCGTTCAGAAACATAAGAAATATAATCCGGAAAACATTCCTTCTTTCTGTTTGTTTCGGGCCGGAAATCAGTTCGAAATAGCGGAGAATCTTCTGGTCATCCCCGGCGTATTTTTTGATTTCTCCGTTGATATCTTCCATTATCTCTTGAATCTGGTCTATCTGCAGTTCCCTTCCCTGTATGTTGCGGGGAATCTGGATGTAAATATACCGACCCACAATTCCGCTGGTCGCCACAAGAATCATCGACCAGAAACTGATGGAGACAAGCCCGCCCACCTTGTAGGTCGTATGAACGGTGACGAACACGGTCGCCACTACCCCCAGAAACATGTGAGTGTCCAGCCAGTATCGAAGCGGGCCGACATCCTGCATGAAGCTTAAATGCTTGCGCACCGAGTAAAGCATCATGATTATGAAAAACGCCGAGCCTATCCATGCAAGCGGATGCCAGAGGCCCTTGTTGGGCTGAACGGCTTTTTCATATTTAAGGAGGTATCCGTATTTGTGGCTGAGTTCAAGAAGACTGAACGGCGAATCCGAAAGCTGAAGATAGCTCTCCATGGCGGCCAGTACGCATAAAATGGCGCCGATACCTACAAGGATATAGGGGAAAGCCATGCTTCCCTCGTCCACAAGTTGTTCGTGTTTTGCCATTCTTTCAGCTAATCAGTCTTCTCAATATGTTGCAAAATAAATGATAGAATTAATTATAACAGTCAGAGAACGCAATCCAAAATGAGTGGTGAAAACCGAGGTAAGGCGGCTCAACACTGCTCTATTTCTCCGAAAACGGACTCCAGCTTTCCTTTGCCCCAGAAGCCGTACCTAGCGTTTCCCGCCGGGGAACAATGGTATTCGGAATGGAAAACAACAGCTTTTCGCCCGCTGATAACAACAGCCACCTGCGAGTTCGGCGGTATCGGTTGCCCGCAGTTTCCGCAGACGGCAGAGCCGTTCGGCAGGGATTCGGTTTCATATTTCATCATGGTTCCCATTTTTTTTCAAATGTTCAATCACTTCTTCCACCGTATTGGCAAAGGTTATGAAATCCATGTCATCCGGCCCGATCATTCCGGCTTTTTGCAGAGTTCCCATCCAGTCCCGAAATTCTTTCCAGAACCTGTTGTTCAGTATGATTAACGGATACGGTTTGATTTTTTTTGTCTGCATGAGAGTGAGAACCTCGAACAGCTCGTCCAGCGTTCCGAAGCCGCCCGGCAGAAATATATAGGCGATGGAATATTTCAGCAACAGCACCTTTCTGACAAAAAAGTGGTCCAAAGTCAGCGTCGGGAAGGCGTAAGGGTTGGATGTCTGCTCATCGGGCATGGATATGTTGAGCCCCACGGACATTCCGTTCGCTTCATGCGCTCCCCTGTTTACAGCCTCCATGAGGCCGGGGCCGCCGCCGGTAAGAACCGCGCAACCGGCCTCGGCAAGAGCCGTTCCCAGGGCGTGGCCAAGTCTGTAATCGGAGCTGTCTTCCGCTCCTCTGCTCGAACCGAATACGGAGACCAGAGGCCCTTTATCCACCAGCATTCTGAAACCGGCGATGAACTCTTCGGTTATAGTAGCCAAACGCTTGGCGTCTTGGTGAGAGAAATCTTCAGGAAAAGCATCGTAAAGAATTGAAAGCATGTCTCTTTCATTTTGTGTGGTTTTCTTCATTCTGTTTGACCGTTCATCTGTGAGCGATTGCCGTTTAAGGTTATTCTCCAACCGGATTTTTCAGGCAGATGTCCACCAGTTCATCGATTGCGGCTACGCCGGCGCACATCACCGTATCGGCTCCTCCCCAGTAGATTTTTATGGTCCCGTCGTTTTCAGGTATCGCGCCGCACGTGAATACCACATTATGAACATAACCGGTCACTTCCCACGGGTCTTCCGGCTGTAATATCCATTCGTCGGAAACTCCCACAAGCCGGGAAGGGTCGTTTAGGTCGTGAAGAGCCACTCCCAGCCTGTAAATACCGCCGTCCATGGTTTTGAACACCCCGTGAAAAATATTCAGCCATCCCCTGTCCGTTTTTATCGGAGTTGCGCCGGGGCCTACTTTCATCTCCGTCCAGTGGTATTTTTGCGGGAACAGTACCGGCTCCGATTTGCCCCAGAACACAAGATCCGGCGAATAGGATATATAGATAGGCCACGGAGTAATCTCCGTATGGGGGCGGTCAAGACGGGCGTAGAGCCCCCCGAATTTCCGGGGGAAGATAACGACGTTGCGCGTATCCGGCTCGGTAATAAACGCAACGCGCTCAACGGTTTTCCAGTCCTTCGTTTTTGCCAATCCGATGCGCACCCCGTAGCGCGAATAGGCGCTGTATGTAATTAGGTATTCTTCGTCGATAAAGCAGATGCGGGGGTCTTCCACCCCGTATTCCTCGTATTTGGCGAAAAGGCCGTTTTTGGCAGGCTCCATGAACGGTTGCGGATCGGCGCGGAAACTGAACCCGTCATCGCTCCGGGCAAGGCCCAATACGCACCTGCCGATTCTTAAGTGGGAACGAAAAAGCATCAGATAGGTATCTCCGAATTTCGTCATTCCAGCGTTGTGAACTGTTTCCACAGGGTAGGGGATATCCGTTTTCGTTAGAACGGGGTTTCCTCTGTATCGTTTCACAACCATTGCTTTCCCCCTTCAGGAGCAGTCTGTCCGGCCGAAATCGTCCTCAAGGCGCACGATGTCATCCTCGCCGAAGTAATCGCCCAGTTGTGTTTCCGCGAACAGGAGCGGCTCATCACCCGTGTTGGCGATTCGATGGGCGGAACCTTTAGGGATGAAGACGGTATCACCCGCTTTCAGGCTGATATCCTTGCCGTCGAGGGTTACAACCGCTTCTCCCCGGATAATAACCCACCGCTCGGCTCTCTTGGCATGTTTCTGATAGCTTAGCCGTTTGCCCGGTTCTACGGTAATCCGTTTGAGTTTATGGTCGAAATCTTCCTCCAGGTTTTCGTAATGCCCCCACGGCCTGTAATTTTCCCTTTGTTCCAGAACCTTGCGATACAGTTCGATGTATTCGTCGGCCATCCGGTCGGCCGTAAACCGTTTTTCAACGTTTTCTCTGCAGACCGAACGGTCTATTTCGTCCAGCATCCCCACAGAAGAGACCGCTTCCTCGACGCTGTTCACAATAAAACCGTTCCGGCCGTTAACGACAATTTCAGGAACCGACCCTCTTCCGCGCGCTATCACAGGCGTTCCGCAGGCCATCGATTCAACCATGCTCAGCCCGAACGGCTCGTCGAAATTTATAAGATGGAGCAGGGCGGCCGCTTTTCCAAGAATTTCCGGCCGTTTTTCCTGTCCCACCGGCCCGATATATTTTATACGGTCGCCGTCCATGCGAGGTTCCACTTTTTCCCTGAAATACCGCTCGTCCTGAATAATGCCTGCTATTACCAGCCGTTTCCCGGCCGTTAGGGCTGTTTCGATAGCCTCGACTACCCCTTTGTCATGATGTATCCGCCCGAAAAACAGCAGATAGTCATCCGGCAGTGAGGTAAACGGAAAGAGATTCAAATCGATGCCGTGATGAACGGTGGCTATGTAATCGAGTTCCGGAGACCTGTCGGCGTCGCTGATGGCCACGTAATGGCTTTGTCGGTTGTATTTTTTGAATACCGGCAGAATTTTTTCCGATGAAAAACCGTGTATGGTGGTGATAACGGGTGTTGGAACAAGTCCGCTGAATGTTAACGGCAGAAAATCGAAGTTGTTGTGTATCAGATCGAAATTTCCGGCGCGTTCAAACAGCTCGGAGATGTGCAGGCATTCCCACACTTTCGGGTCAAGCGAGGAATCCTCGGCACAGGGTCGGGGACATACGGCATGAAGTTTTCCGGCCGTTTGGGAATCGGCGGTGGCGAAAAGTGTGACGTCTATCCCTTTTTCAACAAGTTTTTCAGTTAGCAGGCTTGTCATGAACTCCCACGGGCCGTAATGGCGCGGCGGTGTGCGCCATGCTATCGGAGCCAGCATCGCTATTCGCATTCAAACCTCCAAACCGGTATTTTCTCAGAAAAAGTTGTAAAATTAATTCAACGCAGGTGCCTAGCTGAATATAATAACCCTGCCGGAGAAACATTGTAAGTATTGATTATGGATGCCACCGAAACCGGAGAAAAACTCGTCGTAAGCCGCCAGTCCCTTATGCTGGAGTCCGGTAACCGCGTTATCACCCGCCCCCACATCCCCGGTAGTAAAGAACAGGTACAACATGTAATCGGAAGGGTGCTTTCTTTAAGCGACGGCGAGGTACAGTCGGCTTTGAAAAGGGTTTATCGTGATTTTTCACGCCGTCACCGGAACTTCGAAAAAATACTTTCTTACAATTACAGGCTGATTGAACAGTATCTGGAAAATCCTGAAACGCTTTCCGACGAGAGAAAACTTCTTTTAGGTTCTTTTTTTACCAGCGAATATGCCATTGAATCGGCCGCCCTATTCAATCCTTCGATTGTACCTCATCCGAACCAGGAAGACGTCCCGGAAGGCGGAATGCGGTTTGTCATGAGTTTCAGAGCTACCGGCGAAGGGCATATATCTTCGATAGTTTTCAGGAGCGGTGTTATAGAAAAAAACAGTGAATTTTATTTCGATCCCCTGAGCTCTTATGTAGATACGCCTGAGGTTAGGCCCGATTTGAAATACGACACCCATCTTTTCGGATTGAAACTTGTGGAGATGGGAGCCTGCAACAACGTGACGAACTGGATATTAAGCGAGCTGGGGGACTGCTTCACGTTTGACATGCTGAAAAACAGGATAGCCGCGCTTAACCACAACACCGATTTTCCCGCACAGGACAGAAAGGAAGCTGTAGATTTCGCATTCTGGCTCGCCAATTCAAATTACGAGGTGGCCTTTTCAGGCAAACACAGAATATCCGAGAGAGTCATTTTTCCCGTTTCGTCGGCGGAGACAAAAGGAATTGAGGATGCGCGTTTCGTGAGGTTTCTGGATGAGGACGGCGATGTTACCTACTATGCAACCTATACCGCTTATAACGGCGATACGATAATGCCGCAAATGATAAAAACGAAGGATTTTGTGAAGTTTAAAATAATGACCTTAAACGGGTACGCCGTGCAGAACAAGGGGATGGCGCTCTTCCCAAGAAAAATAAACGGCCGTTATGTGATGCTTTCCCGCAACGACGGCGAAAACAATTACATTATGTTTTCGGAAAATCTGCATTTCTGGCAGGAAACCGAACTGATGGAAGAGCCCGCGTACACATGGGAATTCGTACAGGTAGGCAACTGCGGTTCGCCGATAGAAACGCCCGCCGGCTGGCTTGTGCTGACGCACGGAGTCGGCCCAGTGCGCAAATACAGCATCGGCGCCATGTTGCTCGACCTTGAAAACCCGCGGAAAGTCATAGGCCGCACAAAAAAACCTCTGCTTGCCCCTAACGAATACGAGCGTGAAGGATACGTCCCCAACGTCGTTTACACTTGCGGGGCATTGCTTCACGACGGCACACTGATTGTTCCTTATGCGATGGGAGACCAGCGGTGCGGTATAGCCACTGTTCCGCTGGACGCGTTGCTGACGGAAATTTCCGGCAGGTAGCGGGCTTCAGGCCGAAAGGCCGCTTCAGGCGGTTTTGTCTTGCGCTACCTCCTCCACGCCGGCGCGGATGGAAATCATAAGAAGCGAATTGAGCCATGAGATGGTGGACTCCGCCCCCTGATTTTCGTTTACGCCCTGCGCTTCCAGCCCGTCACGGCATCCGCCGGTGGTGTAGTCGTATAAAAGCATTCCTCTGTCGTTTTCTCCCATAAACCAGTTTATGCACCGGTAGGCGTAACTGATCCATTCTTTTTCCCTTGTGCAGTTGAAGGCTTCAAAACAGGCGTCGATCATTACTGCGGCCTCAACCGGTTGCTGGTCGTAACGGGCTTTCTCGCCGTCGCGGCGGTACCATCCGTTGCATCCTATCGGCGTGAAATACCCCGTGCGCGGGTCGGTCTGCACCTCTTTTAACCACCGCAATGTTTTAAGCCCCATTTCCAGCATCGGCCCGTTTTGCATCCACTGTCCTGAAAGCATGAGAGCGTGGGGAATGCGGGCGTTGGCGTACGTCAGCCTGTCTTCAAACCACGGCCATTCGTCCGTGGCGTGCCCAAGAAATCTTTCCATCAGGCGGTTCGCCAGAACTTCCCTTATACGCCTGGCTCTGCTGTCCCCGCTGTAAAGGCTTAAATAGGCGTGAACGCCTATCAGGGCGTAGGCCATGGCGCGCGGATGTTCAAACCCTTCGGCGGTATGCAGAGCGGAACTGAAAAGGTTCGCCGCGGCCTGGATGTATCCTTTTCTTTTGGAAAGCGAAACCGTTGTGCCGAGCGCCCATAAGGCTCTGCCGTGGGCGTCTTCCCATGATTCTTCTTTGAGCCATTCCTTGCCGTAGGTCATGTGGTTCCTGAAACGGCCGGTTGAGTCGTTAAACGCGTGGTAGAGAAAAGACATGTAACGGGCCACGAGATAATCGACGTCGGCGCTGTCGGGGCCGAATGAAGACGCCAGAACCGAAACGATGAGCGCTCTTGCGTTGTCGTCCACGCAGTAGCCGTGGACGCGGCTCGGAACGGTATACTTGGCGTGTTCCATAATGCCGGTGTCGTCGGTAAGTATTTTCATATGATTCAGACTGATTTCCGGCAGTCGCTGTCTGCGTTCCTTGAGCGTTTTAAGTCTTGGGCCGGGAATATGTTTTCGCGTCTGTTCGTCTTTCACCTGTCTGAACAGGTCGAGGTAACGCAACGCCGCTTTTTCCCATGTCATTTCCCGTCCCAGCAGATATGCGTTTTTCCGCATGGTATTCCGTTGTTCGGGATTGTTCAGAAGATTTATGATTTCCTTCGCGATGGCTGACGAATCGCGGAATGGAACAAGCTTGCCCCTTCCGTCCGCCAGAAGCTCCTGCGCGTGCCAGTAAGGGGTTGAAACAACCGCCTTGCCCATGCCGAGCGAGTAGGCTAGCGTGCCGGAGACTATCTGCTTCTCGTTGAGATAGGGCGTGACGTAAATATCCGTAGCCCCGATAAACTCCACCAGCTCCTCCACCGGCACGAAACTATCGTAAAAAACAACATGCTCGTCCACGCCGAGTTCCTTGGCCAGTCGGTGAAGACTTAAGCGGTAATCCTCGCCCTGACTCTGCTTGACGTGGGGATGGGTGGCGCCGGCGATAAAGTAAATCACTTCCGGGTGAGTCTCCACGATTTTCGGAAGGGCGGAAATCATGTATTCGATTCCTTTGCCGGGCGATAAAAGCCCGAACGTGAGAATAACGGTCTTTCCGGGAACTCCGAACTTGTCCTTGAAAAAGGTGGGGTCCACAAAAGGGGAGTTCGGAATGCCGTGGGGGATGACGGCGATTTTCTTTTCGGGAATGCCGTATATCTCCCGCAGGAAAGTTTCCCCTTTGCGGCTCATTACAACGAGCTTGTCAGAAAGTATCGCCAGCTTGTTTATTATTTCGCGTTCCTGCCTTGTAGGTTCGTTAAGGATAGTGTGCAGAGTTGTTACAACCGGCATCTGAAGATCCTCGAGGAGCGTAAGAATGTAACTGCCTCGCTGTCCGCCGAAAATCCCGTATTCATGTTGCAGGGAAACTATGTCAACGCGGTTCATGTTAAGGAAATCGGCCGCCTGCTCGTATTCGCTCGGCCTGTTTTGATTTATTTCAAATCTGACCCTCGATGGGTACTGGTAGCCTTTCGGACTGTCATTCATGGCTACCGCCCAGCAATTGACGTTGGCGGCGACGGCGGTAAGCCCTTCCGCAAAGTCGGCCGTGAAAGTGGCTATCCCGCATCGTCGGGGAAGATAGTTGCCGATAACGGCTACCGTATTTACCGTGCCGGTTGTCTGTCCCGAACCGGGTGTGTGGTTCTGTTGTTCTATCATGATTAAGATTTTTCCATTATGAATTTAAAAACAGCGAATTATTGCGGTTTGCATGGGAACCGGCGCCACTCTCCCAACCTCTTTGATAAAGATTAACATTCTTATCGGCAAAAAACTAATTTGATTATAGGGAAACCGGTTCCGAAGCGCTGAAAACAGGTTGCCCCAGTCTGAATGACGCCTGTTTTTACCGGTCGCCCAATATAGTCCTTGTGCCTGTATTTTTGCCGTTTTATGATGTTTCCCCATGAGAGTAGGCATAGGCTTTGACGTTCACAGCTTTGAAGAAGGAAACGAGCTTTGTCTTGGCGGAGTTAAGATTCCTCACGGAAAAAGCCTCGCCGGCCACAGCGACGCCGACGTTCTTCTGCACGCGATATGCGACGCCATGCTCGGCGCTCTGGCCCTTGGGGATATAGGCAAATACTTTCCGCCCACCGATTCAAAATATAGGGGCATTTCTTCGCTGATTCTTCTGGAAGAGGTTGCGAAGATGGCCGGAAAAAAGGGATACCAAGCGGGCAATCTGGACGCGGTGATTATCGCCGACGAACCGAGAATTTCTCCCTATGTTGAAGAGATGCGCAAAAATATAGCCGCCGTTTTGGGAATAACGCCGGAGCAGGTTTCCGTTAAGGGCACCACAACCGAAGGCTTGGGCTTTACCGGCCGGAAAGAGGGGATAGCCGCTCAGGCTGTAGCTCTCATGGTAAAGACCGCTGTCTGACGGCTGAACGGAATGGAAAGTATCGTTCGCGTAAGATTCGCCCCTTCCCCAACCGGCCCGGTGCATGCGGGCAACATTCGCACCGCAGTTTTCAACTGGCTGTTCGCAAGAAACCTGCGAGGAAAGTTTGTTTTGCGCATGGAGGATACCGACCCCGAACGAAGCAGAAAAGAGTACGCGGAAAATATTATGAGCGTGCTCGAATGGCTGGGGCTGGACTGGGATGAAGGGCCTGTTTTCCAGTCGCAGAGAACAGAAATTTACAATGAAGTTATCGACCGGCTGTATGAAAAGGGCGCGGTCTATCCCTGTTTTTGCAGTGAGGGACAGTTGGTTTCGGACAGAAAAGAGGCCGAGAGAAAACACCGCCCTCCGGTTTACGTGGGCCGGTGCAGGTTTATCGACAGGGACGAGGCGCGGGAAAGATGCGAATCGGAACCGCACGCCATGAGGTTCGCTTTCGAATCGGAGGAACTTGAATACCATGACGCCGTAAGGGGAAGCGTGATCGTCGATATAGGGCTGATGGGCGATTTCATCGTTCGCAGGTCCAACGGCATGGTCACTTACAATCTCGCCGCGGCCGTCGATGACGCCGAGATGGAAATAACGCACGTCATACGCGGGGAAGACCACATAAGCAACAGTCCCAAACAGATTATGATAATGAAAGCTCTCGGATACCGTCCGCCCATTTACGCCCATCTGCCGCTTATTCATATGAGCGGCGGCGGGAAACTGAGCAAACGCGACCCGTTCGCCTCCATAGACGATTTAAGGAAATCGGGTTTTCTTCCGGCGGCGGTCGTAAACTTTCTAGCGCTTATCGGCTGGAGCCCGGAAGATAAACGCGAGGATATGGAGATCGAGGAGCTTGTAGAAAAATTTTCGCTTGAGCGGGTGGCGCTTCGGTCGGCCACATACGACCTCGGCAAACTGCGCTGGCTTAACAAAACGAAGATAAAGCGAGAGGAGCCGCAGAGTCTGCTTGCCATGTCAAAACCTTTCGCAGGCAGGTCCCTCAACAATCTCGAAAACCTTCCCGAAGAAAGACAGCTTGTTCTCGTCTCGATCATCAGGGACAATCTTGGAACCCTGGCCGATGTTGAAGATGAAATGAAACCGTTTTTTGAGTACAGCCTCGAAGATATCACCGGCGTATCGGAATATCCCGCTAGGGAAGTGGCGGAAGCTTTTTTACCTCTTTGCGAAAGCGAAGATTTCAAGGCGGTATGCGGAGAGGTTTCGGGAAAAACCGGAGCGAAAGGAAAAAATCTGTACATGCCGATAAGAGCCGGTCTTACCGGCAGGTTTCACGGGCCGGAGCTTGGGAAGATATACTCATGGTTCGCGCCCGAAGAAAGAAAGGCGAGAATAAAAACGTTTCTGGAGCATATATGAGTCTGAAAGTTTTCAACACGCTTGCGCGCAGGAAGGAAGAGTTCCGGCCGGTAACGCAGGGCAAGGTTGGCATTTACGTTTGCGGCGTTACGGTTTACGACAGATGCCACATGGGGCACGCGCGGGCGGCGGTGGCTTTTGATTTCATATTCCGCGCGCTGGAGTACCTTGGTTTCGAGGTTACTTACGTGCGGAATTTTACGGATGTTGACGATAAGATAATCAACCGCGCCGCCGAAAAAGGAATCCCGTGCGAAGATCTGGTGGAGGAAAACATAGCCGCTTTCTACGAGGATATGGACGCCCTGCATGTTCGCCGCCCCACGCATGAACCGCGCGCGACCGGCCATATGGCGGAGATGATAAAGCTTATCGGGGAGCTGGTG
>JAJRYM010000251.1 GCA_024275775.1 Nitrospirota bacterium | reverse complement strand
TCCGAACTGCTGAAGGACGGCGTAGCGGGAGAACTGAACAATGAGCAGGTGGAATACGCAGGCGATATTTTCGGTAGCGGCCAGCATCTCCTTTCGCTGATAAACGATATTCTCGACCTTTCGAAAATCGAGGCCGGCAAGCTTACCCTTGAACTTGAAGAGGTGGAAATCGGCGGATTCCTTGAGAACAGCCTTTCCGTCGTGAAGGAAAAGGCGCTTTCGCACAATATAAAACTGGTGCTGGAAGTGGAAGAAGAAGTGGGCAGTATCTACGTAGACGCCAGAAAGGCCAAGCAGATTGTTTACAATCTTCTTTCCAACGCGGTCAAGTTCACTCCCGATGGCGGCCGGGTTTCGGTGAAGAGCGGGAAGATAACGGTCGAGGGAAAGGATTTTCTTGAAATATCTGTTTCGGATACCGGCATCGGAATGTCCGAAGAAGGGATGAAAAAACTGTTCACCCCTTTTCACCAGTTGGAGAGCACGCTTACCAAGAAGTATGAAGGCACCGGCCTTGGGCTGGCGCTTACGAAACGTCTGGTGGAGCTTCACGGAGGGGCGATTACGGCCGATAGCGAGGTGGGGAAAGGGTCCGTTTTTACTTTCACCCTTCCATATAAAGAGACGCCTGAGAAAAAACCGCCGATGTCCGCGTTAAAGACAGGTAAAATAGTATCTGAAGAAAAATCGGCGGAGGAAAGCAGTTCTGCGGGCGGCGAGCTTGTCCTTATCGTGGAGGATGAAGAAAAGGCGGCCAAGCTAATCAGCCGGATGCTGGAGGGTGAAGGCTACAACACCGTGGTAGCGGGAACCGCCGAGGAGGCTCTGGAAATCGCCGGAAAGGAGCATCCCGACCTTATTACGCTTGATATCCTGCTACCCGGCATGGTCGGCTGGAAATTCCTTGAAATAATAAAAGACGACAGAGCGCTAAAGGATATCCCGGTGGTGGTGATTTCGATAGTGGCCGACGAGAAGAAAGGTTTCTCGCTTGGGGCGGCGGATGTTCTGCAGAAACCGTTCAGGAAGGAGCGCCTCCTGGACAGTATCCACTCCCTCGGCATAACACCTGTAAACGATCATCAGGCTACGGCGCTGGTTGTTGACGACGATCCGAAAAGCGTGGAGATCGTCAGCCGGCAGTTGGAGGAAAAAGGTTTTCGGATTCTCTGCGCGTACGGAGGACAAGAGGGGATTGATATGGCGAGAAAGGAATTGCCGGACATTATAGTGCTCGACCTGATGATGCCGGAAGTGAGCGGTTTCGACGTTGTTCACGCGTTGAAAGGAAAACCTGAAACAGCCGGTATTCCCATAATCATTCTTACGGCGAAGATAATGACGAAAGAGGAAGAGGATGAACTGAACGGAAACGTTGTGAATGTAACAAGGAAGGTCGATTTCAAAGCGGCAAACTTCTTGGGCGAAATAAGAAGAACATTGCGTTTGAAGAAAAATAAAATAGGGACGGCAAGGGAAGAAACCGGTTCTCCAAGGAAAGAGGCGGTTCCGAAAAACATCTTAATAGGGAAAAAGAGTATGTCGCTCATCCTCGTGGTGGAGGATAATCCAAAAGATTCCGAACTGCTGAAACGTTACCTGATAGTCGCCGGATACGAAGTCGCGCAGGCGTTTAACGGGAAGGACGCGCTCGACCTCATGGCGGTTAAAAAACCCGACCTGATAACGCTTGATATATCTATGCCGGAGATGGACGGCTTCCAGTTTCTGGAAGAGAAATCGAAAATCCGGGAGTTTGCCGATATACCGGTTGTCATAGTTACTTCGGTATCGGACAGGGAGAAGGGGCTTCAGCTCGGCGCGGATGCATTCGTTAGAAAACCTGTTCTCAGGAACGAACTGCTTTCCATTATCGGTTCGCTCGGCGTGGCGGGAGCTAAGGGAGAGAAAACGAAAATTCTGGTAATCGATGACGACCCGAAGGCTGTAAAAATCATTTCGTCATATTTTGAGCCGGATAGCTTTTCCGTCTCAAAGGCGTACGGCGGGAAGGAAGGTCTTGAAACGGCTATAAAGGAAATTCCCGACCTTATAGTTCTCGACCTGATGATGCCGGAAATTAACGGTTTTGAGGTTCTTGACAGGCTGAAACGAAACGAGGCCACCAGGAATATCGGCGTGATAATAATGACGGCGAAACTGCTTACGAAAAGGGAGCGGGAGCAGTTGGCCTCGCAGGCGGAACTTGTGGCGGAAAAGGGGAAATTCCAAAAGGATGATTTTGTAAAACAGGTGAAGAGCCTTCTATCCAAAAGAACCGCATGAATTTGAAGTTGATGAATATGATTGATATAAATAATTATACTGATATGTCATTGCGAGGCCGAAGGCCGTGGCAATCTCTTGTTCATCGAGGTCGCCACAGTTCCCTTCGGGAACTTCGCGATGATAGATTTGGGGAGAGTATGAACTTTAAGGCGCTCCTATGAATGATATAAATAATTATACTGATATGTCATTGCGAGGCCGAAGGCCGTGGCAATCTCTCTGCCTTCCCTTCATTGCCGGCAAAGCGCGGCAATCCGTAGTTGGAGATTGCCATGGCCTCCTGCGGAGTCCTCGCAATGACACCGGCCGTGGAGATCGCCATTCCTCCGAAGGCGGAACCTGCGGCGCTTTCGGGAACTTCGCGATGACAGATTTGGGGAGAGTATGAACTTTAAGGCGCTCCTATGATTG
>JAJRYM010000250.1 GCA_024275775.1 Nitrospirota bacterium | reverse complement strand
TTTTTCTTTACGGTTATCTCCGCGCTTTCCTCGATGGGGGTTCCGGCTTTGTCGAGCCTTTCAACGCCCCGGAAAACCGCGCCGGCAAGGATTAACGCTTTCGCTCTGCTTCTGTTTTCCGCCATTCCTCGCAGGACGAGAAGTTCATCCAGCCTCACTTTTTTCATCTTTTCAAAACAGGCGAAGCGGCAAGCAGTTCGCTTACTCCGCCTTATCGGCGAGCGCCGCAAAAAGGGCGCGGATTTTATCTTTCGATTTAATGCCCGGCGAAACTTCCACTCCGCTGGCAAGATCTATCCCGTAAGGATTCAGAGCCGCCGCCTCGGCGATATTTTCCGGATTAATTCCGCCCGCTAGAAAAATATCCGCCGTACTTTCGGCGATTATTTTCCCCGCCAGATTCCAGTCGCACCTCACGCCGGACCCGCCGTAGCAGTCCGGGGTGCATGAATCCAGCACGATAGCGCCGCATCCCGCTTCGGTATATTCCCTTATCCGCTCAAGAAAGGCATCCACCGGTTTTCCCTTTGCAGACTGCACAGGCAGATGAAGCGATTTCCATATAACGAAGCCGTATTTTTTTATAAGCCCGGCCGCCTGCTCCGGCGCGGCATCGGCTGTAAGCTGTAGCGCCGCCGGTTTGAGCCCGGCTATGCGGGCATAAAGAGCGTCGTCCGCGTTTGCCGTAAGCGCCGCGATTTTCCCGGGAAATTTTCTGAAGAGCTGTTCCGCATCCTCGAACTTCATCGACCGTTTCGACGAAGGAACCTCGATAACGACCCCGCAAATGTCCGCCCCGCTTTCCAGCGAGAAGGCGATATCCTCTTCCCTCGTCTGGCCGCAGAGTTTAATTTTCATGTCTCGTCTCCGAGTATAATCGCGCCCGTTACGGTGCGAAACCGCCGCCCGGTATGCCGTAATTCAATCTAGCCGCGCTTTGTAAGCTGTTGCTGGTGCCACGCAACGTAGAGGTTGTCGAAATATTTTTCGTCCTCCAGCATGAACGGCTCCACAAGAAATTCGCCCTGTATGTCCATATAGTTAAGGGCCGGCGCGCCCGCCATCAGCTTTTCGAGAGCGTCCGACACCTGCATGCCGCGCTCCTTGGCGTAATTTTCCGCGTATTGAATCGCCTCGTCGGAAAAGCGCAACTGGATTCCATGTTCGTGCTTGAATCTCTCTATGAAATCAAAAAGGGGCGATTTCT
Organism: Nitrospirota bacterium; assembly: GCA_024275775.1. Taxonomy (GTDB): domain Bacteria; phylum Nitrospinota_A; class UBA7883; order JACRGQ01; family JACRGQ01; genus JAJRYM01. The sequence continues at coordinate 10,984 of JAJRYM010000250.1, read as the reverse complement.
CCAACAGCTTTAAAAGCTCGTCCTGCGGGCGCAGGCATATATCCGAAGTTACCGTGAAATGTTTAAGGTTCTTGCCCGGAAGCTCGAACTGGAATTCGGTAAGGATAGTTTCCCATTCGCTCACAAGCGCCCGCGCGCCGGTTTTTCTTTTCTCGGATTTTTCCGCCACGATGCTAATCGCCTCCGGGGTAAATTCCATTTCGATATCAAACAGACGAAACTCAAGCCGATACTGTTCAAGGATGGAATCCTTGGTTTCCGTCATGATGCGCACGAGATCGTTCTTGGAGAGCGGATTAACGTAAGTGCGGATTGGGGTGCGCCCCACCAGTTCCGGAATTATGCCGAAACGGATGTAGTCGTCTTCCACGGCATCCTTAAAATAGTTGCGGTATTTGTCCCGCATCGGCTCGCGCCCCGCGCTAGTAAAACCGCTGATGGCAAGGGAACCGTCTTCCCTCACCTTGCCGCTTTTTCTGTCCAGCCTCTTTTTAACCAGCTCTTCCATGCTGTCGTGAGGCCTCTGAAAAGAACCGCCCAGTATGAAAAGAATATTTTCCGTGCTGATGAGCGATTCCTTCTTACCCCCTTTTACCCCCCTCTGTTGCTCGATGAGCTCCTGAATCTGGGACGCGGGGCTGTTCGGGTCGTTTATCGAAACGGACTTCCTCTCGATAAGTTTCAGCACCGCCCGCTGGAAACCTTCACGCGAAATATCGGCTCCCACCCGGTGCCCTTCCTTCGCCTTCTTATCCAGTTCATCGATGAAGATAAGCCCGCCGAAGCGATTTATGTAATCTACTTTCTCGCGCCTGTTTTCACCCGGCGCAAGGGTGATGAGTTCTCTTATCATATCGTCCGCGCTTTTGCCGACGTATCCGGATTCCGTGTAATCCGTGGCGTCCACTATGTTTACGGGCACGCCAAGCAAATCGGCCAGCACCTCCACGCAGTAGGTTTTTCCGCTTCCCGAAGGGCCTGCAATCAGGGTATTTTTCTTCCTGAACCGTTTCACGTTGAAACCGGCCAGCAGTTCGCCAGCCTCGTATCGGGCTTTCACCATCGCGAAGTGATAGGCCGCCGCGATAGCCAGCCTTTTTTTGTACACTTCCTGCCCGATAACGTATTTATCCAGATGTTCTTTGATCTCTTCGGGGCTTCTCACGGCGGGCCCTTTGCGGGCGCGCTCTTTTTCTTCGGCTGTGGCGCCGAGAACGCTTTCCACCGATTCCTGATAGGCCGTTTCGGCTTCGAGGCAGGCCTGCACAGCCTCTTCCTGCGTACAGTCGTAACGCTTCATCAACTCGTCTATTTTTTCTGCCGGTACGGCTTTCTGAACCATCTGAATATCCTGTTTTTTATTTTATTATACCCTTGGGTACAGCCTATCCGCCCCCGTTAATTCATCCCCGGCGGTGAACCGGGATGTTGGACAGCCGGCTTCGCTTTTTTGCTGACTGCCTTTTGCTTGTCCACGAATACTGACCGGCTCATGCAAATCTTCAGCACTTCGTCCATCGTTTCGACCGGAGTGAACTTTATTTTATCGAGCACGGTTTGCTGAATTTTTTCGAGGTCCTGTTTGTTTTCTGCCGGAAAAATTATCTCTTTTATTCCGGCGCGGTGGGCGGCGAGTATCTTTTCTTTAAGACCGCCGATCTGAAGCACCCGCCCCCGAAGCGTCACCTCGCCCGTCATCGCCACATCGTGCCGCACAGGCACCTTGCAGAAGGCCGATACCATCGCCGATACCATCGTGATGCCGGCCGACGGCCCGTCTTTGGGAACAGCCCCTTCCGGCAGGTGAATATGAATATCGCTTTTCGCGTAAAACTCTTTTTCAAGCCCGAACCGCTCGGCGCGGGAGCGAATATAGGAAAGCGCCGCTTGCGCCGATTCGCGCATAACTTCCCCCAGCTTGCCGGTAAGAATAAGTTTTCCTTTGCCGGGAAGAACGCTTACCTCCACGTGCATGATTACTCCGCCGACCTGCGTCCACGCCATTCCCACGGCGAAACCGGTTTCCTTATGCCGTTCGGCTTTTTCCAGCCGGTATTTCTCAGGCCCCAGGTATTTAACGATATCTGCGGGCGTCGGGCTAATGTTGTATTTCTGCTTTTCAACAACCTGGCGCGCCACTTTGCGGCATGCGGCGGCGATGTTTCTTTCTAGGCTTCTTACTCCGGCTTCGCGCGTGTAGTTTTGGATTATTTTCAGCAAAGCCTTATCCTGAAATTCAAGCCGGCTATCAGAGAGGCCGTGCGCTTTAAGCTGTTTCGGCGCCAGAAAATTTTTGGCTATGCCGAGCTTTTCCTGTTCCGTGTAACCGGAGATTTCCAGCACCTCCATCCTGTCGAGAAGCGGCTTCGGGATGGGGTGAAGCATATTCGCCGTCGTTATGAAAAGCACGTTGGAAAGGTCGTAATCCACTTCAAGGTAATGATCGCTGAAACCGTTGTTCTGCTCCGGGTCCAGCACCTCCAGGAGCGCGGAGGAAGGATCCCCGCGGAAATCCATGCTCATTTTGTCAACCTCGTCGAGCATCATCACCGGGTTCACTGTGCCGGCTTTTTTCATTGACTGAATAATCCTGCCGGGAAGAGCCCCGATATATGTTCTGCGATGCCCGCGGATTTCCGCTTCGTCGCGCACGCCGCCAAGGGAAACCCTTACGAATTTTCGGCCGAGCGTTCGGGCGATTGATTTGCCGAGAGAAGTTTTCCCCACGCCCGGCGGGCCCGCAAGGCAGAGAATAGGGCCTCTGCTGTCGCGCGCCAGCTTTTTCACCGCCAGATATTCGAGGATTCTTTCCTTTATTTCATCCAGCCCGTAATGGTCTTCGTTCAATATCTTCTGGGCGATTTTCGTATCAAGCCTGTCGCGGGTTCTTGTTTTCCACGGAAGGTCGATAAGCCAGTCCAGATAATTCCTGACGATAGTCCCCTCGGCGGACAGCGGCGGCATCTGTTCGAGCTTTTCAAGCTCCCTTACAGCTCTCGCTTCGGTGCTTTCCGGCATTCCCGCCTTGAGAATTTTCTCCTTAAGCTCTTTCATCTCGGATCTAAGGTCGGCGTTGCCAAGCTCCTTGTGAATCGCCTTTATCTGTTCTTGCAGATAGTATTCCTTCTGGCTTTTGTCCATCTGCTTTTTCACGCGCCCCTTAACCCGCTTCTCTATTTTCAGAATTTCGATTTCTTTTTCCAGCAGGCCGATTATTCTTTCCAGCCTGTCGTCCACCGGGATTGTTTCGAGCACGGTCTGCCTGTCGGCGGCGTCCAGCACGAGATGTCCCATCACGCTGTCGCTAAGCTCCTCGGCGTTTTTTATTTCGAAAATACCGAACGCGTTTTCCGGCTGTATTCTCGGCTCGAACCTCATATATTTCTCGAAAAGCGTTTTCAAGCGTCTCGAAAGCGCTTCCAATTCGGCCCCACCGGCTTTTCTACCCGTCGGAATAATCGTTTCGGCCTCCGCTAGCAGAAACGGATCGATTGAAACAATTCCGTGCATCTTCGCCCGCGAAAGCCCTTCCACCATGATTTTCAGGGTGCTGTCGGGCATTCTGAAAACCTGAATTATCTCGCCAACGCAACCGGTGTTGTAAATATCGCTTTCCGCCGGGTCTTCCGTTCCGGCTGATTTCTGCGTTGCGAGAAGCAGAATATTCTTGTTCTTTATCGCGTATTCAACCGCCGCTATAGACTTCGGCCGCCCCACGAAAAGAGGGGTGGCCATGCCGGGAAACATAACGATATCCCTTAAAGGGAGAAGCGGATATTTCTTGCGCCCTTTATGTGCGGCAGGTTTTTTATCGTAGGCCATCGGCCGTTTGCAGACCTTTATCCGGCTTTTTTCTTGTAGGAAATAATCGGCGCCGAAAGTTTCTTTATCACTTCTTCGCTTATGACTACTTCCTCGATGTCGGGGTTGTCCGGCACTTCGTACATGATGTCGAGCATCGCCTTTTCCAGTATGGCCCTTAAGCCTCTGGCGCCCAGTTTCCTGCTAATGGCTTCTTTGGCTATCGCCCGAAGCGCCGAATCCATGAACCGCAGTTTCACATGGTCGAAACCGAACAGTTTCTGATACTGCTTGGTGATGGCGTTCTTCGGCTTCACCATAATTTCTATGAGCGCTTTCTCGTCGAGCTCTTCCATCACGGCCATTACCGGCAGTCTGCCGATGAATTCCGGAATCAGCCCGTATTTCAGCAGGTCTTCCGGCTGAATCAGCTTTAGAGCCGTATCCTGCTTCCGGTCTTTTTTGGATTTCACCTTCCCGCCGAAACCGAGGGTTACTTTCCCTGTGCGGTTTTCGATGATTTTATCCAGCCCCACGAATGCGCCGCCGCATATGAAAAGTATGTTCGTGGTATCGACCTGCAGAAACTCCTGCTGGGGATGCTTCCTGCCCCCCTGCGGAGGTACGTTGGCTACGGTCCCCTCGATAATTTTCAGCAGGGCCTGCTGTACGCCTTCGCCGGAAACATCCCGCGTGATGGACGGGTTGTCGGTCTTTCTGCTTATCTTGTCGATCTCATCAATGTATATGATGCCCCGCTCGGCGGTTTTTATATCGTAATCCGCCGACTGCAAAAGCCGGTGAATGATGTTTTCAACGTCTTCGCCAACGTAACCCGCCTCCGTCAGCGTGGTGGCGTCCACTATGGTGAAAGGGACGTTCAGCATTTTCGCCAGCGTTTGCGCTATAAGCGTCTTGCCCGTTCCGGTGGGGCCGACCAGCAGGATGTTGTTTTTCTGAAGCTCAACATCGTCAACGCCTGTGTTGGCGTCTATCCTCTTGTAGTGGTTGTGAACCGCCACGGCAAGCACCTTCTTGGCGTACTCCTGCCCTATCACGTATTCGTCGAGATGTTTTTTGATTTCAGCCGGCTTGGGAAGCGAGGCGAACGCCGAGCTTTTCTCCTGGTTCCATTCCTCAACGATGATTTCGTTGCACAGGTCGATGCACTCGTCGCATATGTAAACCATGGGCCCGGCGATGAGTTTTTTTACCTCGCCCTGGCTTTTCCCACAGAACGAACACCTCAAATTGCGGTTGTTATCTTTTTTCGACATTTCCCACCTCTAAAGTTATTCTTCCGTTTTTAATTCCTTCGCTTCAGCCTTCTTCTTAGTGAGCGCCCGCGATTCGATTATCTCATCAATCAGCCCGTACTCTTTGGATTCTTCCGCCGACATGAAAAAATCACGGTCGGAATCTTTCTTGATTTTTTCCTGCGAGTGGCCTGTGTGCTTGGCGTAAATAGATTCAAGGGCGTGCCGCAGTCTCTTTATCTCCTTAGCCTGAAGTTCAATGTCGGACGCCTGCCCCTGAAACCCGCCGAGCGGCTGGTGGAGCATGATGCGCGCGTGAGGCAGTGCGAACCGCTTGCCCTTGGCTCCCGCCGCAAGCAGAAGCGAACCCATGCTCGCCGCCTGCCCGATGCAGATTGTCTGAATATCCGGCCGGACGAACTGCATCGTGTCGTATATCGCAAGCCCCGCCGTAACAACGCCTCCCGGCGTATTCACGTAGATATAAATATCCTGGTCGGGGTCGTCCGCTTCAAGGAAAAGAAGCTGAGCGATAATAAGGTTGGATACATGGTCGTCTATCGGCGTGCCGAGAAATATTATCCTGTCCTTGAGAAGGCGGGAATAGATATCGTACGATCTTTCGCCTCTCGCTGTCTGTTCAACTACTATCGGTATCAGGGGCATTACTTTTTCTCCTTTCCGAAATTGTATCCTTTATCTGCGCCTGCGACATCAGAAATTTGAAAACCGCCTGTCTCATAACCTCGTTGACGGAAAGCGTATAAGCCCGTTTGCGCATCTCATCCGGTTCGATGTTTCTGTTTTCAAGGATGCGCATATATTCGCTGTATATTTTTTCGACTTCCTTTTTCTCCGGGATGATTTTCTCTTTTTCGGCTATCTCGCCGATAATAATCTCCTCGCGCGCTTCCTTCTCGCCGATTTCACGACAGCTCTCACTGAATTTTTCCTGATCGAAATCGGGAGTTTTCTCCAGCTCAACCCCGCTCTGCCCGGCCCTCGATTTAACCCGCGACTCGTGCATCTTGGCGTATTCCTCTATCATCTTCGGCGGAAGCGCGAAATCGGCCTCTTTTATAAGCCGGTCGATTATCTGCCTTCTCACCGCTTCGTCGGCCAGGTAGGAAGCGTTTTCCTCGAGATTTTTTCTGACCTTCGTCCGCATCTCCTCAACGCTTTTATATTCGGTGTTCGCCTTCAGAAAATCGTCGTTTAGCTCCGGAACCTGCTTTTCCCTTATCGCTGTTATTTCCACATCGAATTCGACTTCCTTTTCAGCCAGCTCCGGCGCGGGGAAATTTTTGCTGAGCGTTGTCTTGAATTTCTTCTGCTCGCCATTTGCCATCCCCACAATCTCTTCGTGAAAACCTGCGAGAACATTGTCCTTGTTGCATGTAACTATCACATCCCGATTCTTGCCGGTTAACTGCTCCGCTTCCGCGCCGTCAACGGTTCCCCGCATATTAAGGGTTACGTAATCCCCTTCCTGCGCAGGCCTGCCGTCCACCGGAACAAGCTCGGCATGCTCTTCAAGAAAAGCCTTGCTCGGCGCATCTACGGCCTCGTCGTCAACCGCTTCCACCTTCCGCTCGAACTCCCATGCGCCGATATCGGGCAACGTAACATCTGGAAAAAGCTCGATCGTCGCCGTAAACGACACCGGCTCGCCCGGCTTCAGGTTTACGTTTTCTATCGACGGATCGCCGTAAGGCCGAAGATTGTTATCTTTGACAGCCTGCTCGAACCCGCCGCCTATCAGCTTTTGCCCAACTTCCCACAAAACGGAATCGGCGTAGAGCTTCTTTAAAATCTCCTTCGGCACTTTCCCTTTGCGGAAACCGTGCACGGAGGCGCCCTTTCTTATTTTTTCAAAAGCCTTGTCGTACTCTTCGGAAAGAACCGATTGAGGTATCTCAACCGAAAGTTTCTTCACACAGGGCTGAACATCGTCTGCTTCGACTTTAAGCTGGTCTATCGTCACCGGCAAAATTCCTTTCTTTTTTCAAATTTATAAACAACCTCGTAATTTTCACGGCCGAATAGCCATAAGTCAAGTTTTTGAGTATGTATAAATGGTGCGAAAGGGGGGAGTCGAACCCCCACGGGGGATGCCCACTGGATCCTAAATCCAGCGCGTCTACCAGTTCCGCCACTTTCGCAACTTGCCGGTTAATCTAGGAGAGTTTAAAACGGCTGTCAAACGTAGCGAGGGGGCGCCCCTGCAATGAGAATGCTCTGCGGCTTCGAAAACCTTCCTCGTTTCTTCCATATCCGTCATTTCCCTGTCGGCAGGCATTAGACGGTCTGCTCCCGTTTCGCCCAAATCCTTCACCGGCTATTTCACTTTTCCAAAGTTTCGGTTAATTTTCGTGTCATGAATACGCAACGGAATGACGAACGAACAAAACAAAAAATCCATGTGGGATTACTGGTTCGAAAAGCTTGCGCTAACCTCAAAAGGCTTTTCCCCTCCTATCTGCTCTGCTTCGTGCCGTTTCTGTTTTTCGGTTCAAGGCAGGATTTCAGGCTCATTCTATGGAAAATCGCCGTGGTCGGCGCCGGGCTTCTGGTTTTCCACTATGTCCGCAAATCGATGTTCCCGTACATCGACCTGAAAAAATCCTACCAAAGCGTTATCGACGCGAAAGACAAAGCCGACAGCGTTCCGCTTGCGATTATCGTAATGGCGCAGTCCGTTCTTATCGCATCCATGGCGCTTGCCGTCGTTTTTGCCGTGGCGGGCGGGTTATGACGCACATCATCATGCTGGCGCTTCTTTTCACATCTCACCTCGTTCCTGAGGCGGGGCGGATTGAAACTCTGTATAAACGATTTCTTATCCGGCAGGTTCGCTTCACATGGGGGATGGATCAGAAAGTTTCGGTTTTCGCCGCCCAGTTAAGGCAGGAATCCGGCTGGGATCCAAGGGCGCGCTCCCCGTTCGCCGCCGGGCTGGCGCAGTTCACCCCCGATACCGCCGAATGGATTTCTACAAAATTCTCCAGCCTCGCCCGCCCCTCTGCGGTCAGCGCGGCTGATATCAGGCTCGACTGGAAATGGTCGATTAAAGCTATGGTCAGGTACGATGCGTGGCTTTACCGCAGGATTACAAAACAGCCTGTCGGCTCCGCAATGTTATGGCCGCTCACCTTAAGAGCCTATAACGGCGGCTTGGGCTGGATTTACAGGGAGCTGGCCTCCTGCGGGAAACCCGGCTTTCTCTGCTGTCTCCGTTTCAGGAGCCGCCCCAACTGCGTGGAAAATACCCGCTATCCCCGCGTCATCCTTCATAAATGGCAACCGCTCTACGAAAGGTGGGACGGATGAATCTGCGTCTGTCGAACCTGCCGGTTTTGCTCGCGCTGTTCTCGGCGGGCGCCGTCACCGCGCTTTTCCTTGTCCAGCCGGAAACTCCGCTGGTTCCAGGCGCAACCGCAGTGAAAGTTTACCGAAAGCAGATTGTGAACACGGAAAAGAAGCTGGCGGAAACCGCCAAACACCGCAAACGGTTCGAGCGGCTGGAGAAAACATGGGTGAAGAAGGAGTCCGCCATCGTTCGGGAAATCGCCCGGCTGGAAGCGAAAGCCAAAACCGTTTCCGTTAGCAGAAAAAAACTGGAACGCAGGCTTGAACTGCTCGACCTTCGGGAGAATAAAGATGCGTAATCTTCTTTTGGCCGTCTGCATTCTTTCATTTTCACCTTCTTTCTCATGGGGTGCCGAAACCCCGTCCGGGCAAAACTCCGCCCATCGCCAGGTGGAAGAACTCTTGCGCGAGATAAACAGAATGCTTAAACGGGAGCTTTCGATATGCGGCCGAATTACCGGCCACCTGAAGCGGTACGTGAACCTTTTAAAGAAAAAATCTACCGCCTCCCGCCAAATGATAAAGGAGCTTGAAAAAAATATCGGCGACTGCCGTTCAACACTCCTGCTTTCCAGAAAAGCCGTCGATGGAAAAGAAAAGGAAAACCGGTCACTGCGCCGCCGCATGGCGGGCCAAAAATTCAAATTGTGGGCTGTATCAGCCGCGAGCGGCGCAGTGATTCTCCTTCTTCTGCTGTGATGGATATGGACAGATTTACAGGGCAACTCATCATCTTCGGGCTCGGCATCGGCTGGTCGGTAGTCTTCTATCTCGGCAAGAGAACCATAACGGTTATCGACCGCAAAATGGATGAGAATCTTAAGCAGGTAGAGAAAACCTCCTCCGGCATCGCGGAACTTGTAAGAAGGCAGAGGGCCGAAATCAATACCGCCCTTAAAAACCTCGCCGTAAGCATGGCGAGGCAGGTGCGCGCACTGGATAAAAAGATTACCCGCCAGGCGGAAGCGCAAAAAAAAGGAATGGAAAAACAGAGCGAAACCTGCGCCTCCCTTTATCTTACCCGCCAGGAGTTCGGCGCTTTTACCGCTTCCATCAACCACAAAATCGATTCCATCTACGAATACCTTCACCAAATGAGCAGGGACAAGAAATGACCGATTCATTAACCGCTTCCAAAAAACAGGTCGTCCGCAGGCATATCCTTCAGCAGGCTTGCGACCTCTATCTTCATCCGCTTTCCGACACGGTGATACTTACAAATCTGCAAGCCCGCTTCCCCGCTCTGCGCGCCGTCCATATCCGCGATCTGTGCGGATACATGGAACGCAAGGAACTGGTTTCGATTCGCAAGCGAAAAACCGGCCTCGCCATACAGATAACGGCGAAAGGCGTGGATGTGCTGGACGGCGCCGTGAAGGTGCGCGGCATAGAATCGCCCAGCGTGCGCTACACCCGCCTCGAAAACAAAAAGGAAATCCGCAGGGGCATCCTCGCCTACTGTTATTCGTTTCAGGACTATTACAACGAGGATAGCGAGATACTCGCGGAGTTCCGCAACTCCGGCTTTTCCAACCTGCTGATGGAGGAGATACGGTTTCATATCTGGTATCTCCACCAGAAATCGCTGGTAAGTCTCAAAACCTTTAGCATCGGCGGCGATCCCGTTTGCATGGTTCGCGTAACCGCCGCCGGCATGGACGTTGTGGAAAAAAGCGTAGCCGAGCCGGGAGTATCGGAAAATGACGGGTAAAAACAGCGCCGCCTCTCCGCCATCTGCCAAGGCCGTGGGGATTATCCGCGCCGGTTTCCGCGCGAAAAAAACCGATTGCCAGATTCAGCGGCAAGTGAGAATTAAGAGTGGCGAATCCGTTAAGCGAAAGGTTATCGCAAACATGAGGCACAGCGGAACGGAAATCAGCCCTCAAGCCGTTAACGCGAAACGGGTTCTAAAAAAGACCGGCGCCGATATCGTCCGCGAATTCCTTGAAGGCGTCAGGGAAGGCGAAGACGTTTCCACCCTGCAGGCCGTGCTGGAACATGCGGTATATATCGATTGCCTTCGCCGCTACGCTTCCCGCAAAAACGGCGTGGCTCGGCTGGACGTGAAAGATATCATCAAAATCACCAACGACTACAGAAAACTTCACATCTCTTCCGTCAGGGCCGGCGTCGCGGACTCTGCGCGCGAAAAAGTTTCCGCGCGGTTCGTGATGGAACTGCTCGATATTGTTGAAGCGGGCCTTAAGGACACCCCGTCCCTCGCGGCTCATTTCCGCAATCGCAAACCCGCCCTTGTCGGCAGGCTCAAAAGCCTGCTCGATAGGGAGGAGGAGCCGGAAATCGAACTGCTCCAGAAACTCAACGAAAAACATCCGGCGCGCGGCAAGGGGTTGTCCGATGACTGATTCCTTCGCAAACAGGCTCGCGTTACTGCTGGATCGCGTAAACTTCGCTTCCAGCCTGCTTAAAGTGGAAGGCGCCCCGATCTCGCTCGACATCTGGCAGGAAAAATTTCTGCGCGACGATTCCAAGTTCATCTGCCTGCTGAAAAGCAGGCGGGTCGGCGGAAGCTGGGCGATGACGCTCAAGATGTTCAT
>JAJRYM010000249.1 GCA_024275775.1 Nitrospirota bacterium | reverse complement strand
TTTGTTCGCTGTATTGAACCAGATATGTTCCGTTTTAAATTTCATCCGCCAGCCTTCCCGAATAAATTTATATCAAAAACCATGTGAAATCCGCATGATATCAATCATAATATGTGCCGCAGAGTTTAAAGTAATTTTGTTTGAATAGACGGAAAATTAGTCTAATATTAAAAACAGGAATGTGCGAATTAAAAATTAATGATTCTTATCAAGGATGTTCTCGGCAAGGCCCTGAAATCCGTAAAGCTGGGCGAAGCGGCCGATCTGGCTTTCCTCAGCTCGAACTGGGGCAGAATAGTCGGCGAACAGCTTGCCGCCGTATCCCGGCCTGCGCGCATAGTTAAGAAAAGGCTCATAATAGACGTGCGTGACGGCGCCTTCCTTGAACCGATGGATTATTCACGGGAAAAAATTAAGAGAAACATTCGCGCGGAAGCCGGCACAGACGTAATAGATGATATAAAGATACGGCTCAGCGAAAACCGGTAATCGGAGAGAATACTTTTCATGAAAACTGACTTAGCGCGGAAGTGGCGGCGAAACGCCGCATATATGCTTTTGCCGGCTGTGCTGGCTGTCTTTTCCTCCTGCGCCACAAGAGGAGCCGCAACCGGCAAGGGGATGGAACCGGCAGAGATCGTTAAAGCCAGAATAAATTCCAGCTCCTATTACTACTACATCAGCGCCGAGCTGAATATCCGGGGCAACAAAATAGAAAAGCGCTCGCGGATTATCGCGAGGTAATCAAATACGATCCCTACGCGATGCCGGTTTACCTCGAAGTGGCCCGTATTTTTTTGAGCGAAGGCAAATACAAAGAAGCAACCGATACCGCTCTTAACGGCCTGGCGTTCGACCCCGACTATATTCAGCTTCATAACCTGCTTGGAAACATATATTCCAGTTCGGGCAATTACGCGCGGGCGCAAAAACATCTTGAAAAAGTGGCGGCGGCCCAGCCGGACAGAAAAGATATTAAGCTTTTCCTGGCGATTAATTACATGGAGATGAAAAAGTACGATAAAGCGGCCAAGCCGTTGCAAAAGATACTTGAAAAAAATCCGAAAAATCAGATAGCCACGTATTATCTGGCTCGCGTCTACGTGCGGATGAAAAAATACGAAAAGGCGGAAGAATATCTTACACAGCTTATCGCGGATTATCCCCGATACGTTTCCGCCTATGAGACTCTGGGCCTCATATATCTCATACAGAAAAAGCTGGACCTCGCAAAAGATATTTACAGTCATTACCTGAACATGGCGCCCAACAACAAAAAAATCAAAATGAAGCTGGCTCTCATCGAACAGATGCAAGAGGGCACGGAAGAAGCGCCCGACTTTTCCAAAGAGCTGGTGGAGAGCGCGCCCGACGTAGCCGATTTAAATATGAAAATCGGACTGCTCCTTTATCAGCAAAGACTTGGGAGCGACGCGCTGGAGAAATTCCAGCTCGTCAGGTTGCAACAGCCGAAAAACGACGCCGCTTCCTTTTACATAGCCAGCCTGAATGAAGAGATGAAAAGGTACGACATCGCTCTCACCGAATGGAAAAAGATTGCCGGAAAGGCGGAGCCGAACGAGAAAGTAAGCGTTTATGTTCATATCGCTTCGATTTACGAGAGGCTTAACAAAATTTCAGAGATGGAAGGCATGATTCAAAAGGCTCTCGCCATTAATCCGAAGGATCCCGACCTCTATTATATGATGGGAGTCGTACACGTTAAAAAAGAGGAATACCGCAAAGCGCTTGCGGTTATCCAAAAGGCGATAGAGTTAAAACCCGATAGCCCCAATTTCATTTTTTACCTGGGGGCGACCTATGAAAAGCTGAAAGAATATGACAAGAGCGTTGAGGCCATGCAAGAGGTTCTGAAAATAAACCCGTTGCATGCAGACGCCCTGAACTATCTCGGCTATATCTATGCGGAACAGAATATGGACCTCAATCAAGCGATAAGCTATCTACAGAGAGCGCTGGAGATAGACCCAAATAACGGCTACTACCTGGATAGTTTGGGGTGGATATACTTCAAGCGGGGCGAATACCGCCGGGCCGTCGCACTGCTGAAGAAAGCCACGGTCTATGTAACTACTTCCGACCCCGTTATATACGACCATCTGGGCGACGCTTACTCCATAGTCGGAGAGTTTGAAAACGCCGTGAACGCATATACCGAATCTCTGAAACTGAAGGAAGATTCTGTTGTCCGCAAAAAGCTGGAATCCGTGAAAAAAGCATTTAAAAAGCAGGTTCCGCCGGACAAAACGGCGAAGGAGAGTTGAAAAAGCCTGCTTTGGCGGGAGTCCTCCTGTCCGCGGCGCTGTTTACGGCGTGCGCGAGCCATGTGAAAACCGGTTCGCGCCATCAATACGAAAATATCGAATTATATCTTAAAGCTAATCCCTACCAGCGGATTCTTAAAATGTCCGGCACTGTTTCCATCAAAGGGGAAAGAGGGTGGGCTACGTCGCCTGCGGTTGTTGTGGTGAGGAGGCCGGACGACCTCCGGCTAACGTTTTTCGACCGGCTGGGAGGAAGCTGGTTGTTAGCCGTAGCGAACAGCGAAGAAATTTCCGTAATCATTCCTTCACAGGGAGTAGATGAATTCCGCAAGAGAAGCAGAAAAAATCTGATACGCCTTGGAAACGGCAAATTTTCTCCCGATGATTTTATAAGGTTTATTCATCCCGGACTGGAAAAGAAATGGCTGGAAAACAGGCGTGTAAGACCTGCCGGTAACGGGATAACGGTTTTGGGGAAAAAGGGAGTATATGATTTCAGGTTTGACGAATCCGGCAGAATAAAAACAGTCAAAATAAAAAGCGCGGCGGCCGGACTGTTATCGGTCGCTTACAGTTATAAAGAAAACGGTATTGAAGTGAACATGAACGATTTTCTTAAATTTCATTTCACCAGAGTAAAAACCGGGGGTACAATACCCCCGAACTTTTTCTCAACTAAAAGCGTCCATACCGGTAACCGGCCTGGCTATGGGCGGCCTTTATGATTCGAGGGATGAGATGAAACGTTTATACATTTTTTGCATGCTGTTGCTTTTGGTATCCGCATGCTCCGGAGAGGGCGAAAGAAAACCTGGAGCCAAGCTGAGCGGTAAAACGGTTTTTTTCAACAGAACCATGGGCGGTTGCGACGTTTGCCACAGGATTTCGGAGAAGAAATTCGTTGGCCCCGGTCTTGCCGGCATCTCGCAACGCGCTTCCCGTAACTGGTTGAAAAAATGGCTGAAAGACCCTCAAAAAGTTTGGAAAGAAAACGAGCCGGAAACGGCGGCCATGAAAAAAAGAATTGGAGAGGAAAGCAAAAGCAAGCCCGGCATGCGCCTTATCAGGCCATTGAGGGACGAAGAGATCGACGCGCTGGTGGAATATCTTTCTACTCTCTAGAAACAATAGCGACAGTTTCGTAACCTTTAAGATATGATAATTTTTTAAAAACAGTTGAATTGGCTTGCGATTCTTTGTAGGCTAAAAACTGGAATTTGTAATGAATACTTTTTTCGCAAGAGGGGGTGAATAAAAGGTATGAGAACAGTTTTAGCAACAATATTCGCTTTTGCGTTCGTTATTGCGTCAAGCAACATGGTGTTCGCCGATGCGGCCAAGGGCAAGAAAGTCTTCAAAAAGTGCAAGGCCTGCCACAGCACCGGCACCAAGAAAAAAATGGGTCCCGGCCTTAAAGGAATTAAGGACAGGCATTCCGACGCTTGGCTGAAAAAATGGATTTCCAACCCCCAGAAAACCTGGGCGGAAAACGATAAGGAAACCCAGGAAATGAAAAGCCGCGTAAAAAAAGGCAAAACTCGGAAAAAGACCAAGATGAAGG
>JAJRYM010000248.1 GCA_024275775.1 Nitrospirota bacterium | reverse complement strand
CGACAGGTTCAGGAAAAACCGATGGTTCGCGTGGATTACCGGGCTCATAATATTGCCGGTTCTCTGGCTGGAAGGCGCTTCCGGCTATTTCCTCGTTTGGGACAGAATGGGGCAGATGGTCGCGGAGAGGCTGGCAGGCCTTTTCGATATTTTTACATTCGCGGCCAACCCGATATCGCGCAATTTCCTTTTCAACGGCGATGTAAGCTCCACCCTCTTTTTCGTAATCTGTTTTCTGCACATAGCCGTCCCCGGCGTGATGGGGCTGATGGCCTGGGTGCATTGCATGCGCGTTACAAGGCCTATCATCAATCCGCCCGCGCCGGTTTCGTGGGCAATCGTCGGAAGTCTGCTTATTCTTTCGCTGGCGCTCCCGGCGCTAAGCCTCGCACCGGCGGATCTTTCGAAAATAGATATGACGCTGAACATAGACTGGTTTTACCTGTTCGCATTCCCGCTGATTCACTCAACAGGACTTTCCTCTCCAGAGGTCTGGCTATCGTCCATTCTTCTGCTCGGTTTCGTCGGCTCCCTGCCGTGGATTATCAGAGACCACAAGCAGGCGAAGCGCGCCGAGCCGCCCATTCCCACTATCGAACTGCCCAACTGCACAGGATGCCTGTACTGCTACGACGCCTGCCCGTTTGAAGCCGTCAGCATAAAAGACCGCACGGACGATCTCCCGTTTGAAAAAGAGGTGGAGATAATATCGGCGCGATGCGCCCGATGCGGGTTCTGCGTGGCCGCCTGCGCCTACGACGCCATCCTGATGGGAAAATATTCCCGGATAAGCCTGGACGAAAAAATAAAAGAGGTCATAGCCGGCGAAGGAGAACCCGGCAAAGCGGAAGTAATGGTGTTCGTATGCGAGAACAGCATCGATGTGGAAAGCGTGCTGAGCGAGCGGGGGCACCGCCTTTCGGATAGGAACGATATCGCCGTGATGATAATACCGTGCGCCGGAATGCTTAGCAGAGCCACGCTCGAAGCGGTCTACGCGCAGGGAATTAAAGGGGTGGCCGTTATCGCCTGCCACTCGCTCGACTGCCATTTCCGTGAAGGCAGAAGAAGAATCAAGGAAGGGTTCAACCTGCAACAGACCGATTTCCTCATAGAAAGCATGGATACGAAAAGGTTGCGGATTATGCGCGTTTCGCCTTTCGCGCTCTCCAAGCTTATGCGGGATATCGCCATCTTCGCCGAAGAGATGGAATCGCCCGATACGGAAAACTGATGGCAAAAGTAAAGAAACTTACATTCATCGGGGCGCTCGTAATTGCCCTGCCCGTTCTGCTTATAGGCTACTTTTCGCAGAAACCGGAATACGGTTTCAACTCGCCGAACGAATCGGAGCTGGTGGTATCTTTCCGATATACCTCGCGCAAGACGCATCCATGTACCGACAAAGAACTGAAACGACTCACCGAGGAACGGAAGGGCAGGCCCAAGCATATGCGGAGCGCGCGCAATATCTGCGGAAGCAGGGAGCGGGTGCCTGTGAATATTTCGGTGGAGATGGACGGAAAAACAACATTCGACAGGCTCGTTCATCCGTCCGGCTTTACGCACGACGGCGCCTGCTATCTTTTCAAACGGCTTATCGTGCCTGCCGGAGAACATAATCTGAAAGTAAAACTTGCCGAAGTCGCCGAAACCGGCAAAGCCGCAAAATACATTTACGAAGGGAAACCTCTGTTCCCGACAGCCCGCCGGGTTGTGGTTGATTTCAACCTCGAAGCGATGCAACTCCGCCTCACCCCGCCTACGCTTTAGCAAAATTCGGCGACTTGCACGGCAAAGCCACCGGGACTTATAGCAAGGGGATAATTTTCGAGACCTGTCATGGCGAGACCCCGCCATCGCGGGGTCGTGGCCATCTCTCCTCTCACGAGATCACCACAGCCACACGCCTGCGGCGTATGGCTTCGTGATGACCGGGAAAGGCTGACAGCGCGGTACTAATCGTTTCCGTAGTTGTAGGGGGTCCAGTCGTCCGGGATTTTTACCGGCTCCGGGAAATTACCATGAACGGGCGGTGATTCGGTATGCGTCCATTCGAGCGATTTGGAATGCCACGGATTTTCCGGCGCTTTTTCGCCGTTTAGCGCTCCTCTAATCCAGCTCGCCACCGTTATTACTATGCCAACAGCGAACAGAATAGAGCCTATCGTTGATATCTGGTGCCAGATTTCCATCTCCGGAAACATGGGGTAATCCCAGTATCTTCTTGGCATGCCGTCCACACCTATTTTCATAAGCGGCATAAAAGTTGTGAGGGCGCCGATTACAGTAATCCAGAAACAGATTTTGCCCGTTTTCTCATTGGCGAATCTTCCCGTCATTTTCGGGAACCAGTAATAGATGCCGCCAAAAATGGCGAACGTGGCGAAAAGCGCCATCACCAGATGGAAATGGGCGTGAACGAACGTCGTATCCGACAGGTGGACGTCTATCGACGGGATGCCGAGCGGGATGCCGGTGAGCCCGCCGATTAACAGCATAAAGAGAGAAGCGATCGCATAGAGCATGGCGGTGTTATAGACAATCGCCCCCCTGTACAGGATGCCGACGAGCGAAATGGTTAAAAGCCCCACCGGCACGGAAATCATGAGCGTTGTTATCATCATCCCTGCCCGTATCCAGTTGGGCATTCCGGCAACGAAAAGATGATGCACCCAGACCTCCCCGGCCATTACCATCGTCATCCATATTACCAGCACGGTTACCTTGTACTGAAACACCCTGTTGCGCGACATCGTGGCGAAAATCTCGAAAAGCAGTCCTACGGACGGCAGGAATATCACATAGACGGCGGGGTGGGAGTAGAACCAGAAAAGGTT
>JAJRYM010000247.1 GCA_024275775.1 Nitrospirota bacterium | reverse complement strand
AGGGACGGCGCTCAAACAGAAGATGCTTTCTCTTGAACGCGAAAAAGCCGGCAGGCCCGGTTAAAACTCCCAGCTTTTAAGGTCGGCGAGGAAATTCCTGTCGGTCAGATCGTACCTGATGGGAGTAATCGCTACATATCCGTCTTCAACCGCCCGAATATCGGTATCCTTATCCGGTTCGTTCTTATCCATGGCGCCGCCCTGCCAGTAATAATCAATCCCTCGCGGGTCGTGCCTTTTTTCAAAGGAAACCTTGAAAGAACAGTCTGAAACACGGCAGATTTTGATACCCCGGATTTCGATTTCCGGTGCTGGAAAGTTTACGTTTAAAAGTGTGCCGAGCGGGAGACCTGTCTTGACCGTTTTTTGTATTATGCGGATCGCCCATTTCACGGCTCTGGAAAAATCAGGGTTAAGGTAACTGTTCATGGAAAGCGCGATAGAAGGTATGCCCAAAAGCGTGCCTTCGGTGGCGGCTGACACCGTTCCGGAATAAATGATATTGGTGGCAACATTGCATCCATGGTTAATGCCGGAAACCACTATATCGGGATGACGCGGCATAATCGCCTCCACCGCTATTTTTACGCAGTCTGCGGGAGTGCCGTCAACCGAATACCCGAAAAAAGAACCGTTTTCATAAACTTTTCTTACCCTAAGCGGGTCCGCAATCGTGATGGCGTGTCCTGCGGCGCTCTGTTCCTTGTCCGGTGCGACAAGCACCACATCGCCCATATCAGCCAGAGCTGTATAAATCGCTTTCAGGCCGGGGGCGTTAATGCCGTCGTCGTTCGATAAAAGAGCAAGCATCAAATCTTTGTAACACGCCGCTCCACCCCAGTCAAAATAATTGCCCGTTGCGCCGACATGGGTGGCCTGGCGGCTTGCCGAGAGTGAACATGAATAAAAATATGATAATTTATGGTAAGTTATACCGATTAAATACACTTAATTGATATATGAACATCGCGATAAAGATTAGGGGCAACTCCGGTGAGATATTTTGATTCACGCCTTACTAAGTAAGTAATGAATATGATTGCTTCTTTGGGGAAAATTGCGATTGCGTTCGTCCGTGAAACAGGCAGGATGGGCATTTTCATAAAAGATATTTTCAGATGGATGATGATGCCTCCATACAGGTTCAATGCCGCCATCGAGCAGATGATGGAAGTCGGTGTTCTTTCCTTTCCGGTGGTAATGTTCACGGCTATATTCACCGGAATGGTACTTTCACTGCAAACTTACACCGGCTTTCAGAGGTTCGGCGCGCAAAGCATGGTCGGCACGGTTGTGGCGCTTTCAATGACGCGTGAACTAGGACCTGTTTTGACGGGTCTTATCGTGGCGGGACGGGCAGGCTCATCCATGACAGCCTCTCTAGGCACCATGCGGGTTACGGAACAGATAGATGCCCTTTACACGCTTGCCGCCAATCCGGTGAAATATCTGGTCGTCCCCAGAGTAATCGCCGGCGTGATTATGCTCCCTATTCTTGTATGCCTCTCGGACATAATCGGCATGGTGGGGGGATACGCGGTTTCGGTCTTTTCGCTTGATGCGAATCCGGTTACATACATGCAACGCTCCTTTGATTTTCTGGAATTCAAGGATGTGTTTTCGGGGCTTGTCAAGGCGGCGGCTTTCGGCTTGATCATTTCCGTTATCGGTTGTTATTACGGGTTCTATACCGAAGGCGGGGCCGAAGGGGTCGGCAAGGCCACAACAAGGTCGGTTGTGGTTGCTTTCCTTATGATATTCGTGGCCAATTACCTGCTTACCGCGCTTTTCTTCTCCGAGCAGGGAGGGAAATTTGATCCGCGTGGAAAATCTTTACAAAGCTTTCGGAGACAAACAGGTGCTCCGCGGCGCCAACCTTCACTGCGCTAAGGGCGAAAGCATGGTGATCATCGGCGGGTCGGGAACCGGAAAGTCGGTGATGATAAAGCACATGATAGGGCTTCTGACGCCTGACTCGGGAACAGTAACCGTTGCCGGTAAGGTTGTAAGCGAACTAACGGAAAGAGAGCTAAACGAACTGCGAAAAAAATTCGGGATGCTTTTTCAGGGGGCGGCGCTGTTTGATTCGCTGACGGTCGGTGAAAACGTCGGCTTCGCTCTTAGAGAACATACGACGTTGTCCGAAACAAAAATACGTGAGAGGGTGGCGGAACGCCTCAGAATGGTCGGAATGCCCGGCATTGAAAACCTGATGCCGGCGGAGCTTTCCGGCGGAATGAAAAAGAGGGTCGGTTTGGCCCGCGCCATAGCCATGGATCCTGAGATAATACTTTTCGACGAGCCGACCACCGGCCTGGACCCTGTGATGGCAGATGTAATCAACGATTTGATAATAAAAACTACAAGGGCGCTTTCGGTTACCTCTGTTACAATCACGCACGACATGGTAAGCGCCAACAGAATAGCCGATAAAATAGCGATGCTTTATGAAGGAAAAATCGTAGCGGTAGGCACGCCGGATGAAATCATGTTCCACCAGACAAACCCCGCAGTAAAGGAGTTTGTTGAAATAGGCAGGATAATAAGGCAAACGGAAGCGGTTCAGGGAAGAGATAAAAGCGGAGTTGCACACAGATGAAAAAGAGCTTCAGCAACGATGTTAAAGTCGGCCTTTTTATTATTTTCGGATTTGCCGCCCTTTTATATCTCTCCATGAATATCGGTGATATTCCTTTTATAAGCAAAAAGGCCGAAAACAGTTTTTACATCTATTTCAACACGGTCACAGGAATCGGAAAGAAAACAAACGTGCTGATGCAGGGAGTCAAAATAGGCGAGGTCGGCGAGGTAAAGCTAGAAAAGAGGAAAGTTAGACTTACCATTTTCCTCGACAAGCCTGTAAATATACCTGTCGATTCCATCGGGACGATACAGGGGGCCGGTCTGCTTGGCGACAGGCATTTGAATATTCAGCCCGGCATGTCCGATAAATTTATCGGCAAAGGCGATACGATGGCATACAGCGTCGACCCCACGAATATCGATACAATCATGTCGAAACTCTCCAGCGCTCTTGATGATGTAAAGAAATTCTCGAAAGGGCTCGGCGCGCTGTTTGATGAAGGCGGGATTGTGGGACTGTTCGGCGAAGGCGGCCTGCTGGGCGAAGGCGGAAAGCTTACGGATATAATGGACAGGATTGACGAGGCATCGGGTCTTATAGTGGCGATGCTTAAAGAGAACAGGGAAAATCTTAAAGCGGGGGTAGGGAACGTTAAAAACGTTTCGGCCCATCTGGATGAAATCCTGCTGGAAAACCGAGGAAACATCAAGGAAAGCGTTAACAATATTAGAAATGTTACGGCTAAACTTGAGGATGTTATAGGAGACAACCGCGAAAATTTCAAGGATACCCTTGCAAACCTGAAAAGCGGTTCGGCTAAACTGGATACGCTGATGGTAAGCCTAAACAGGGTTATGGACAAGGTGGAAAAAGGGGAAGGCACAATAGGAAAGCTGGTTCAGGAAGACACGGTTTATGACAATCTTAACCGCACTCTCGCCGGCGCGCAGGGATTTGTTGCCAAGGTTGACCGTATAAGGATAGGCGTAGGCTTTAGAGTAGAGGAGCAGGAAGCATTGGGCGAATCCAAATCCTATTTCTCACTGAGAATCAAGCCGAGAGAAGACAAATTCTACCTTCTTGAAATTTCGGAGGATATAAGAAGGAAGGATATACAAACGCGAAACACGCTAAATTCTCTGCTCTATACTATTCTTTTCAATAAAAGATACGGGAACATCAACCTGAAAGCGGGGCTTATGGAATCCACCGGCGGAATAGGCATGGATTACTACTTATGGCGCGATTCGGCAAGGTTCACTGCAGATCTGTTCAACCTCGGCGGGTACGACATAAAATCCCCAAATCCCGAGTTGAAAATTTCCGGCAGGTATTACATACAAAAATACATTTTCCTCTACCTTGGCGGCGACGAGCTGTTTAACGATGCTTACCGGTCGTTCTTCGCTGGAGTAGGGGTTATGGCCGATGAGGACGACCTTAAGTTCCTCATGCAGCTTCTGTAACTTCAGGCTTGGATTCCCACCGCGCTTTCTCCTTCGGCGTCCTTGCGAAAGACGGCAAGGCCAGAAGAGGGTTTCTGCAAACCCCGCACGGAGAGGTTGAAACCCCGGCGTTCATGCCGGTCGGGACGCAGGGAACCGTAAAAACCGTTTCGCCGGATGAAATAAAAGAGTCCGGTTCGCAGATTATTCTCGGCAATACCTACCATCTTTATCTGCGCCCCGGCCACGAGGTTATAGGAAAAATGGGCGGGCTTCACAGTTTCATGAACTGGGACCGGCCGATTCTTACAGACAGCGGCGGCTATCAGGTGTTCAGCCTCAAAGGGCTTACGAAAATTACGGAAGAGGGCGTTTACTTCCAAAGCCATCTGGATGGAAGCAGTCATCTGCTCACGCCTGAATTGGCCATTGAAATCCAGGAGTCGCTTGGTTCGGACATAATGATGTGTTTCGATGAGCCGCCTTCGTATCCATCAACAAGAGAACAGATTGTCGAAGCCATGAACAGAACGACAAAGTGGGAAAAAAGATGTAAAACCGCCAAAAAGAGCGGTAATCAGGCGCTGTTCGGCATCACCCAAGGCGGCACGGAGCCGGATTTGCGAGTAGAATCCGCACAACAGATCATTGATATCGGGTTCGACGGATACGCAATAGGCGGTTTAAGCGTGGGGGAATCGACCTCGCTCATGCTGGAAATGACGGATGTAACAGCTTCGGAACTACCGGAAGAACAACCGAGGTACCTTATGGGGGTCGGCAAACCGCAGGACATAGTACAAGCGGTGGCGCTTGGGGTAGATATGTTCGATTGCGTTATGCCTACCAGAAACGCCCGAAACGGCGGACTGTTTACCTCAGAAGGAAAAATCAATATTCGCAACAGCCGCTACATCATGGACGATAGGCCTATTGATGAAAAATGCGGCTGTCCGACCTGCCTTAACTATTCACGAGCCTACCTCAGGCATCTTTACGTTTCGGGTGAGATGCTTGGCTTGCGGTTGAACACTATTCATAATCTTCATTTCTATCAGAAGCTCATGTCCAATATCCGTTCGGCAATTTCAAAAGGTGAGTTTTCTTCATTCGCGTCCGGGATAATGGAGCTTGAAACATAATGGAGTTAGGCCGTTCAGAGGAATATCCTAGCTTTTCATTGCGGAGCATTTATTTCCGATAAGGTATATTATGTAAAGTTTGTAACAGGCCTGACTGTTAGCCCTTATCGCCATATTTCCCCGCTTATCCCCTTTCGACTGCATGGCGCTTCCCAGCGCATCATGGGAACCTCTCCCTGACGTATCGCCGCCAAACTTGCTGAGGCGCCGCCATTCTGAGCGCGAAATCCTGCCTACCCCGCATACAAACCTCTTGCAGATTCATACTAATAGCATCTAATCACTAATTTAAATTAATCGCCCGATTGCTTTAGTGGTAATATTCTTCTGGAAAATTTTAATATTCGATTCACAAGGAAATTTCATGTTAAAGAGCAAAACCCCGTTCTTCTTTATTTTCGCCCTTTCGGGATTTTCAGGCCTTATTTACGAATCAATCTGGACCCATTATCTAAAGCTTTTTCTGGGCCATGCGGCGTACGCCCAAACCTTGGTTCTGGCTATTTTCATGGGAGGCATGGCCTGCGGCGCGTGGTTTATCGGGAAATATTCACGCAAACTTAAAAACCTGTTGATAGGTTATGCCGTTGTTGAAGGAATAATCGGTATTTTCGCCCTATTTTTTCATAATCTATTCGTCAACGCGCTCCATTTTTCCTATTACACCGTATTGCCTATGCTGGGAACTTCATCAACTGTGACGATTTTTCTCTGGACGCTGGCCGCGTTGCTGATTCTACCGCAGTCGGTGCTTCTTGGAACAACCTTCCCCCTGATGAGCGCCGGCATAATACGCCGTTTCCCGAACTCTCCCGGCGCTACTCTCGCGATTCTCTATTTCGCGAACAGCCTTGGGGCGGCCATCGGCGTGCTGGCAAGCGGTTTTATTCTTATCGACCTGGTTGGCCTTCCGGGTACTGTTCTTGCCGGCGGAGTTTTAAATCTGCTTATAACTTGCGCGGTTATCGTTTTATCCAAAGCGAGCAATGAGGAAAGCAATGTGCCGGCTACCGTTACGCGAAAAGAAATTTCCGACTCCAATATTCGGTGGGACTACTGTTTTCTCGCAGTCGCTTTTTTAACCGGCGCGGCCTCTTTCATATATGAAATCGGCTGGATACGAATGTTAAGCCTCGTTCTGGGCAGTTCCACCCATTCGTTCGAACTAATGCTGAGCGCCTTTATTTTAGGCATGGCATTGGGCGGTTTCTGGATAAAACGGCGTATCGACACGATGGCAAATCCCGAGAATTTCATTGGAATTATACAAATCGTCATGGGAATAATGGCCGTGATGACACTGCCGATTTACGGCAATTCTTTTAACATCATGGCCTGGCTCCTGAAAGCTCTTGCAAAAACCGACCAGGGTTACGTTCTTTTTAATCTGTCGGGGCAGTTTATTTCCATGATTATTATGATGCCCGCTACATTCTGCGCAGGGATGACGCTTCCTCTCATCACGAACATTCTGCTTCAAAAAGGGAACGGAGAAGGAGTAATTGGACGGGTATATGCCGGCAATACATTAGGCGCTATCGCGGGGCTGTTTTTTGCCGTACATATCGGCATGCCGTATTTCGGCCTTAAAAATCTGATTTTAACCGGCGCCGCGATTGATATCATCACGGGTGTTTTCGTTTTGGCTGTCGCCGCCGGTTCGATGCGGGCCCGGTTACCTTCGCTGGCCGGCGTATTGGGGATTGCGGTTATCGGCTCCTATATGCTTTTCGTTCATTTCGACCCGGCGGTTCTTTCATCAGGCGTTTACCGAAACACAATCGACATTCTTCCAACAAGTGCTGAAGTAATTTATTATCGCGACGGTAAAACTGCGACGGTAACAGTGGTTAAAAGCTCCGATGGAAAAATGTCAATTCTCACAAACGGTAAACCCGACGCCTCGATTCAGATGGAAACGGGCGGCCCCCTCTCCACCGACGAGAGCACTCAAGCACTTTTGGGCGCCGTGCCTTTCATGCTTAAACCCAACACTCAAAAAGTCGCAAGCATCGGCATGGGCTCAGGTATAACATCAAGCGTACTGCTTGCCTCCACGCGGCTTGAGCGATTGGATATCATAGAAATCGAACCGTTCATGGTTAAAGCGGCTGAAAATTTTCGGCCCAAAAACGAGAGGGTCTATACCGACCCCAGAAGCAACATACATATTGATGATGCTAAAGCGTTTTTTGCTTCAAACCGCGAGAAATACGATGTTATTGTTTCCGAACCTTCCAATCCATGGGTAAGCGGAGTCGCTGGCCTTTTCTCCGTAGAATTTTATGAAATCGTCAGCGAGCATCTTGAAGACGACGGACTACTTATTCAATGGATACACCTTTATTCGATGGATGAAAACCTCTTCGGAAGCGTAATCAAGGCGATATCAGAGAAATTTTCCGACTACTCGCTCTACACGACCTCTATGGGAGATATTCTTATCGCCGCAAGAAAAAAAGGCAAGGTTGGGCGCATAGATAGCTCTTTTTTTGACACAGATTCAAGATTGACCGCAATACTCCGGCGAGTTGGAATAAAAAATATGCAGGATATTGATATTCTTTGGTTGGGAGATAAAAATATTCTGGATCCTTATTACACGGCCCTGCCGACTCATGCCAACTCGGACTATTTCCCCGTGCTGGATCTAAATGCGGTAAAGATGCGCTACCTTGGACATATATACACAGATTTGGTCTCCATAAGCGTTTCTTCGCTTCCTGTGTTACAGATGCTCTCCGGCATAAAAAATGATGCCGAAACAACGGATATTACTCCCTATCGATTTTATACACAGCACCAGAGAGCCGTGCGGGTTATGCGTATAAGGGATTATTTGTCCGGCGATAAAAACCTGCGCTTACCCAGCGAGATTCAGTTGCAGGCCGATATTGCATCTCTTAATAATCTGGAATGCGGGTCGATAGATTCAAAGCGATGGGAAGAGGCGCTTACCTTTACGGCCATGCAAATAGCTCCTTTTTTATCCGTAAAAGAGCTGAATAAAATATGGTCGCAAATAGAATCCCGCCCCTGCTTCCAACATCTTGCTCCCCACGCTTTGGAAACGTTCAGACTTGTAAAGGCCGTAAGCAACCGGAACGGGCAAGAAATGGCGGATATCGCCACGAAAATATTAAAGGAAAATAAAGAAATAAGCGATATACCCTATCCCGATTATGTTTTCGGCGCCGCGCTTCTCGGACATCTTGCAACGGACAACCCCGGTGCGGCGGGCGCATTATGGAAGCGGTACGCTCCAGAAGTGATTAAACAGCAAAAGATACCCATTGTTTTAAGGCTTCTGGCGTTAACCGCTCTTTCCAGCCTGGAAAACGGTTCTTCCGAAGGTTTCCAAAGCGAAAGCAAGGCTTTCTGATTGACTGCCTGTTAAAAGGGTCTTACAATCCCTGTTCCAGCCGATTGGAATCGGGGGTCGTAGTTCAGTTTGGTTAGAACGCCTGCCTGTCACGCAGGAGGTCGCGAGTTCGAGTCTCGTCGACCCCGCCATTTTTCCATCGCTGGTTTTTATTCTTCCTCTTCCGGCTGTTGCCCGAACAAATACCTTATTTTCTCCACTCTCTTCCTGTTCGCCCTAAAATCGGAGTAACCAACGCGGGATGCCGATCTAACGTGAATTATTTTTTCATTTTCAGGGAAAAGAAACTCAACGTCATCAACGAACCTGAAAAAGGAACTCCTGAACTCCGCGTGAAGGTATGTATCGGTGCGGGAGACTATACGGACATCGGGGAGATTTTCCAGCGCGGCGGCCAGCCTTGCGCAAGCCCGCTCCAGCGAGGAGGTGTAAGCAATCGGCGCCACGTAATGTTTTTCATCCTGCTCAAAAGAAGAAACACAGTTCGGCAAAGATGGGCATGGGGCGAGCCTCCCCTTCTTCACGCCGGGTTTTTGCGAGTCTTTACAGCCACCGAAATAGAACATAAAAACAGTATCGGCCAAAAAAGCCTGCTTTTCATCCATTATTTGAGGCTGGCAATACAGCTTCGGAGGGCAAAGCCAAATAAAAAAAAACGCGAGCATTGTTGTTCGCAACCCGGCGTGACAGCCGTTGTTGACGGCGTCATTAAAAAACAGGATGATGTTGTCATGTCTTTTATTGAGATAAACGGAAACCGCATCGAAACCGACGAGGAGGGATATCTCCTCAATATCGACGATTGGAACAGGGATGTGGCCGATTTCATCATCCGGCAGGAAGGAATAGAGATGGCCGAAGAGCATTGGGAGGTCGTCAATTTTCTGCGCGAATATTTCCGGGAATACGGCATAGCTCCGATGGTGCGAATTCTGGCGAAAACCCTGGCTAAAAAATACGGCAAGGAAAAAGGAAACATGAAATACCTTTACGAACTTTTCCCGCGCGGGCCGGCAAAACAGGCGTGCAAAATTGCCGGTCTGCCCAAACCTACGGGATGCGTTTGATGTTTTTCCGCGCTTTTTGTTTTCAAATTGCCTGAACTAAGCCTGCTTTCCGTTTCTTTTATTGCCGCCGGCTATTTGGCCGCCGCCGTTTTTATAATTGGTTTTTTCTGGAAATTATGGCTGTACGCGATAACGCCCTCCCCTCTTAAAATACCGCTTACCCCCGCGCCAAAAACCGCTGTGGGAGTGATTGGCAAAAATATCGTAGATATCTTCACGTTCCGATCTCTTTTCAATTCCGATAAACGGATATGGCTGGGCGGTTATCTGCTCCACCTCGCTCTTCTGCTTCTTTTTTTACGGCATCTGAACTTCTTTATTGAAACGGCAAACGGTTTTCTGGAATCCATTGAGCCGTGGGGAGTTTACGCGGGCTTCTTCCTGCCGGCGCCTCTGCTTTATCTGATGGGTCTCCGAAAAGCCGTTGACAGGCTGGCCTATATTTCGGCGATGGCCGATTATTTTGCGCTGGCGCTTTTGCTGTTAACGGCGCTTACCGGCATATCCATGAAAATTTATGTTCCGGAACTTGTCCAAGAGGCGAACGAGTTCACAACCGGCCTTGTAAGCCTCAATCCCGTGAATATTCCGACCCACCCGCTCTTTCTGTCCCATTTCACGCTTGCTCTTATTCTGGGGTTTTATTTTCCTCTCAGCAAACTGATGCACTCGGGCGGCCTGTTATTCAGCCCCACAATCACACAAACGGAAAACTGCCGCGAAGCGCGGCACGTCAACCCGTGGCAGGATAAGGCGAGATAAATGAGGGAAAATTTCAAACCGCCTAAAGCCGACGGGCCCCTGCTTCCCGTTCCGCCAATAAGGGAAGGCGCTTCTTCGCATATAGCAAGCAACCCCGCATCGGCCGCGCATCTTTCAGCCGCCGGGTTTCCCGAAAAATTGCCGGACGATTGGAAAGAAAAAATTGTAACCCGGCTTGGCGAGCTGACGGATAAGTACAAATCCCTGAAACTGTTCATGGACCTCTGCGTAAAATGCGGCGCCTGCACAGACAAGTGCCAATATTTCCTTGGAACATCCGACCCAAAAAATATGCCTGCGGCCCGGCAGGAACTGTTACGAAAAATCTATCGTAGATATTTCACTGTCGGGGGGAAGGTTTTGGGAAAGTTCGCGGGCGCGGAGGAGCTTTCGGAAGAAACCCTTAAGGAATGGTCAACCTACTTCTATCAATGCTCCGAATGCAGACGATGCGCCCAATTCTGCCCTTTCGGGATAGACACGGCGGAATT
>JAJRYM010000246.1 GCA_024275775.1 Nitrospirota bacterium | reverse complement strand
CGTTGAGAATGGGGGGCGGTGGGGGTAGAATTGCGTAAGTAAATCCTAACCTAACGAATCAAGTGGAGGCGTGATGGAAACTTACGACCTGATAATAGTCGGCGGCGGGCCGGGCGGCATAACGTCGGCAATATACGCGCTAAGGGCGCGCATGAAAACGCTTCTTATCGAAAAGGCCGGCATCGGCGGGCAGATCGCCGTATCCGACATCATTGAAAACTACCCGGGCTTCCCTTCCCTTTCCGGCCCGGAGCTTATGCAACATTTCGAGGAGCACGCCAAAGGAATCGGCCTCCAGATAAAATACGCGGCGGTGAAGTCCATCACCAAAGAGAACGACATATTCAACATCGCTCTCGGAAAAGAAACGTTGCAGGCGAAATCGGTAATCGTGGCGACCGGCGCGGAGCCTTCCAAACTCGGCATACCGGGCGAGGCGGAGCTTACCGGCAAGGGCGTTTCCACCTGCGCCACATGCGACGGTCCTTTCTATCGCAACAAGGACGTGGCCGTAATCGGCGGAGGCGACACGGCGGTGAAGGAGTCCATCTTCCTTAGCAAGCTGGTTAACAAAATCTACCACGTACACCGGCGCGACCGGTTTCGCGCGGAGAAGGTTTTGCAGGAGCGAATTGCCTCCAAGGACAACATCGAGTTCCTGTGGCATCACCGCGCCGTCGAGGTAAAGGGCGATCAGGCCGGCGTTACGCAGGTCGTCGTGGAGCATGTTGAAACCGGCGAGCAGAAAACGCTGGACGTGCCGGGCGTTTTCCTTTTCGTGGGGATAGTGCCGAGTACTTCGTTTGTCGATTGCGAAAAGGACGACGGCGGGTTCATCAAGGTGGACGGCAACATGGAAACATCCATCAAGGGGATGTTCGCGATAGGCGACTGCCGGGTTACTCCCCTCAAGCAGGTGGCGGTGGCCGTGGGCGACGGCGCCATAGCGGCGGTAAAAGCCGAGGAGCACGTCTCCGAAATGGAAGGGACGCTCTACGCCGGTAAGAAACCGGCCGAGTAACCGGCGGCACCGGTGCGGCCAGACGTTTCGGTAATCATCCCGGCTTACCGGGAAAAGGAAAATTTGCGGCAACTCCTTGCGCTCCTGCGAGACGAACCGGGCGTGGAGATTATCGTCTCCATACCGGCGGGCGATTCCGTTTCTCTCGAAACCGCGCGTAACGCGGGCGTTCGCATCGTCGAAGGGGAACAGGGGCGCGGAGCGCAGATGGATAACGGCGCGAAACAGGCCGAAGGGCGGATACTTCTTTTTTGCCACGCCGATACGATTTTGCCCGAAGGATGGAAACAGACCGCTATGAAGATCATGCAAAACCCGGGCACGGCGGGCGGAGCGTTTCGCCTGAAATTCGATTCACCTCGGACGGCTTTTCGGTGCGTCGCTTTCTGGGCGAACATGCGGGCGTTCTTCTTTGGCTATGTTTACGGCGACCAGGCGATATTCACCACCCAAGAGAGATACCGCCTCGCCGGCGGGTTCCGCCCCCTGCCGATTATGGAGGACGTGGATTTCATCGCGAGACTGAGAAAATTCGGAAAAATCTGCATAGCCGGTTCGGCCGTTACGACCTCCGCGAGAAGATACGAAAAAAACGGCGTATGGAAAACCGTCGCGCGCCACTTGGCACTCATATTCCTTTACCTGCTCGGTCTGCATCCCGTAAAACTGGCCGATATCGCACACCGGTGGCGGTAAGGTCTGTGCTAAAATTTCAACAGTGAGAAAATATCCCAGACAGCCGATAAAAGACTGGCCGGAAAACGAACGGCCGCGCGAACGGCTTAAACGGTACGGGGCGGAAAGCCTTAGCGAGGCTCAGCTTTTATCGATTATCATCAGCTCCGGTTCGCCGGGGCTGAGCAAATCGGCGCTCGACCTCGCCCACGGCATCCTTAAAAAATTCGGAACTCTTAAGGGAATCGAATCGGCATCCATATCCGAGCTGTGCCAGGTGGAAGGCATCGGCGATACGAAAGCATCTCAGATTAAAAGCGCGCTGGAGCTCGGCAGGCGAACGGTTTCCGAAAAGCACTCCCTTTACGGCAAACGCTTTTCGACAAGCGGAGACGTGGCGGATTATTACACCCCTCTTTTGAAGGACATCAAGAAAGAGGTTTTCCGCATAGTTCTGCTCAACAGCCAGAACGGCATGATGAAAGACGTTACCATCTCGGAAGGTTCCCTCACGGCCAGCATCGTCCACCCGCG
>JAJRYM010000245.1 GCA_024275775.1 Nitrospirota bacterium | reverse complement strand
AGAATTTTCTTCAGCGCGGACGATGCGTTGGAAAGATGTTCACCCGCTTTTTTCGAGTCGCCATCTTCCAGCTTTTGCTTGCCGACCCAGTACTCGGCCTCGCCGAAGTTAGCAAGGCTCCTTTCTGCCAGCTCTTTATTTTTCGATTGCAGTATGGGAGCGTAAAGCCGCGCCGCCTCTTCGTACTCCTTCAGGCGGTAAAGGGCGTTGGCCTCGTTGTAACGCGCCGTTTCGGAATCTTTGTTTTTTTCAGCGCGCTTGTACTCCTTCAGAGCGGACTTGTAATCTCCCTGCCGGTAAAGTTTGTTGCCCTTCTTTACAGCGAAATAATGCTCGTCCCCGAATCCGACCAGAAACGGCACAATCATAATAAGCGCGAGCTTTTTCATATAACCGCCCCCTCAAGCGTACCGTCCATCACAGCCGCGAGCGCCCCTTCGCGCAGACCGGCATCGCTCACGATGAGGCTGTCGGCGCCGAACCCTTTCATAACAGCGAGGACTACGGCAAAGCCGGGAATAATCAGATCTTCCCGCCCGTTTTTGAGCGACGGCAGTTCTCCGCGCTCTTCAACCGTCATCGCGCCTATTTTTTCCAGCATCTCCTCCAGCACGGCTATGGACAGAACGCAGTTGTTGATTTTTCGCGGGTCGTATTCCCGCATGTTCAGATGTATCGCCGCCATGGAGGTTACGGTGCCGGCCGTGCCGACAAGAAGAAAACCGCTTTCCGTATCCAGCTGTTCCGTTACCCGCCCGATTTCATTTTCCAGATATTTTTCTAAACCGGCGTATTCGGTTTGAACCATCGGCGCGTTCTTAATCCATGTTTCGCATAACCGCACCACGCCGAGATGCGTCCCGGCCATGCTTATTTTACCGTCTAGTCCTCTGTGGATGAACTCCGTACTTCCCCCGCCGATATCGAACAGAAGCACGGGGCGGTCGGTTTTTATAACCGTCTCCATACCTTTAAGCGAAAACCGCGCTTCCTCCTCCCAGCTTATAATTTTTATGCCGAATCCTAACTTTCGCCGGAACGTTTCTTCAAACTCTTTTTTATTCTCGGCCTGCCTCAAGGCGTGGGTTGCGATGGCGGCGATTTTGAACGGCCGGTGCCGCTCCGCGTCCGCAATCAGTTGTTCAAGTCCGCTAACGGTTCTGTCGATTGCCTGGCGCGACAGATTGCCCGTTTCGTACATTCCTTCGCTCAGGCGGGTGATAACCTGCGACGAATGAATTTCCCTGCAACCGCCGCTATCCTTTTCCGCCACGAGGAGCCTTACCGTGTTGGAGCCGATATCGAGGGAAGCGTATCTTTCCGCCTCAGACATCGCACCCCCTCCCACGCGCGGTTGAGGGGAAACCTCCCCCCGGCAAGCCGGCGCCCCTCCTTATCGTGCTTCGCACTGAAGGAGGGGATTCAGTAACAAATCTGTCATCATCACGAGGAGTCCGAAGGAGGCTGTGGTGATCTCGCGTAAAGAGAGATGGCCACGCTTCGCTCGCCATGACAGGAAAAGGGCGAGCTTGCCGCATCCCGCCCGTGGCGGGATTCGCAATGACATGAACTGGATTCCGCATCTCGGAAGCTTCCCCTTGCGCCAGCCTAGGGGATTCAGTAACAAATCTGTCATCACGAGGAGTCCGAAGGAGGCTGTGGTGATCTCGCGTAAAGAGAGATGGCCACGCTCCGCTCGCCATGACAGGAAAAGGGCGAGCTTGCCGCATCCCGCCCGTGGCGGGATTCGCAATGACATGAACTGGATTCCGCATCTCGGAAGCTTCCCCTTGCGCCAGCCTAGGGGATTCAGT
>JAJRYM010000244.1 GCA_024275775.1 Nitrospirota bacterium | reverse complement strand
GCGTTTGCGAGCGGTCTCATCCGGCAGAATGGAGTTGGAAATAACATCGCCTTCGAAACAGCGGCGATTTTTTAATAGTCACGGAAACAGCCGGGTTAACAAACCGGTCGCCATACTCTGCATTAATATTCGTCCCGCGAGGATCATTGCCGCGCGGGGCATGAAGCAAGGAGACAGTCATGAGCACGAGCGTAATGACATTTACCGAGTACACCGTCAAGGAGTTCGGCCACCTTTTCGCCCTTAAAGGTATTACCGAAAG
This sequence comes from Nitrospirota bacterium, assembly GCA_024275775.1. Lineage (GTDB taxonomy): Bacteria > Nitrospinota_A > UBA7883 > JACRGQ01 > JACRGQ01 > JAJRYM01. Next base: position 4,736 of record JAJRYM010000244.1, on the reverse strand, counting down.
CGAGATGACAGAACATCTGAAACTTTATAAGGGGTACGTTACCAATCTGAACGCGCTACACGCGAAAATTACGGAAATCGTCCAGGCAGGCAATGCCGGATCGCTGGAATTCTGCGAGCTTAACCGCCGCATAGGATTCGAGTTCAATGGCATGAGGCTTCACGAACTCTACTTCGAAAATCTTTCAGGCACGGGAAGCGAGCCTTCCACGCTCGTTGTGCAGTCGATTGAATCCGCTTTTATCGACGTGAAGAACTGGGAGATGGAGTTCAGGAAAATCGCGGCCATGCGCGGCGTGGGCTGGACGATGCTTTATAAGGACCCGGCTAACGGGTCTCTCAGCAACCACTGGATAGGCATGCACGAGGAGGGGCATCCCGCCGGTTGCAAACCGATTCTGGTTATGGACTGCTGGGAGCACGCGTGGGCCGGCTACCTGAAACCTACGGAACGCGGAAAATATATCGACGATTTCTTCGCGAACATCGATTGGGGGGTTGTTGAAAAAAGATTGACCGAATAAACCTCTCGATTCCGGCGGTCGTTTCACGCGGCCGCCGGGATTTGCGGCCGGAGCGCGATTGGCGCGCTCAGCGATACTTGATAAAAATCATTGTCCGGCTTTTTCATCCGGCATAAGATTAATAATCAATTTTTGGAGGAAAAAAGCATGGCTGTTATCACGGAAAATATGACTATTAACGAGGTTATTCAAAAATACCCGGAGACGATGAAGGTTTTTAACGATTTCAAGGTAGATTCCTGTTGCGGAGGCGGGCAGAGCATCGCCGTAACGGCGGCGATGGGCAACGCTAACGTGCCGGAACTCGTCAAGGCGCTCAACGAAGCCGTCGATAAAAAGAAAGCCTGATATGTTTCACACAAAATGGAAGCAGGCTTTTTATGCCGACGTCGAGCCGATATCCCTGCTCGATCCGCTCGCGGCCGTACTGGGCGCGGTGGAAGACGCCGAACCTCTGCATTACAGCTATCAGGACTGCGTAAAACTGGCCGGCCACGCCTGCCCGTCGGTCTCGTCCGCGTTTCAGTTGACGAAGCTGGCATTGAAGAAACTTTACGGCGATGAATTGCCGGTAAGAGGAAATCTTGAAGTAAGGTTCGCGGGCGACCGCACAGCAGGCGCCAACGGCCCGATCGGGCAGGTGATACAGTTCATCACCGGTGCGGCAATCGAGACAGGTTTTCACGGCCTCGGCGGGCAGTATTCCCGCGCAGACCTTTTCAGCTACGACGCCGGTTTCGATGCAGGCCCCGGCATTACCGCCGAGTTCAAACGCACCGATACCGGCCGGAAAGTCGTAGTCAGCGCGAATCCTTCGCTTATCCCAATGACCGACGAGGAGTTAAGCTACTCGGCCTACCTGCCGAAACTACTGCAGGGGATAGCCACGCCGGAGGAACGCGAAAAGTTCTACCTGTTCTGGCAGGGTAAAAACCGCAAGATACTGCTGGAAGAACATCCCGGCGCCTTCATCGTCGAGCAGTCTTAACCGCCCCCGCCCCCGAACGGGGCAAATTTGTCTTTGCGAGTCCCGCTCAAAGCGGGACGTGGCAATCTCGCAAACATCCCTGCCCCAAGCGGGGCAAATCCTTTCTTCGGAGTTGCCGGGAACCGTTCCTGTTGATATCATTATGATATCAATATAAGGAGGCTCGGCATGTCGGATATACTTGTGCGGAATCTTGGCGAGGACGTTGTGGAACGTCTGAAAAAGCGCGCCAAAAAGGAAGGCAGGTCTTTGCAGGCGGAAGTGAAGGCCATTCTGGAGCGGTCTGCGCGTACTCCCACAGTGGATATGAAAACCGCCCGCAAACTTTCCGAACGGTTCCGCAGGAAATTCAGGGGACGGAAGTTTCCCGACAGCGTAAAGCTGGTACGGGAAGACCGCGAGAGGTGACTCTTCTCGTCGTCGACGCCAGCGTCGCGGCCAAATGGTTTGTAGAGGAGGAAAACAGTACAGCCGCGCTATCCGTTTTAAGCGAGGGCAACCGGTTGCACGCGCCGGATTTTTTCCTGCTGGAGATGGACAGCATTTTCTGGAAATGGATACGGCGCGACGTTATCACCTTAACGGAAGCGGAAAGTTTAAGAGAAACTCTTCACCGGTACCCCGTAACGTTCCATCCATTAACACCGCTGATTGAACCGGCTTTCGCTATTGCGAACCGGACCGGAAGCACTGTTTACGATTCTGTTTACGTCGCCCTCGCCGCCCTGCTTGAAGGAAAAATGGTTACCGCCGACCGAAAACTCTACGACAGTTTAGGAAACTCCCCCTTCGCCGAAAACATCATCTGGCTAGAGGATATTTAACGGATTTTTACCGCATGGATAGCTTCGGTAGTTCATGCATTAAGATAGACAATCTTATTATTAGTGCCTAATTTGATAATCATTTAATTTTCAATGTGATAATTTCTAATATGAATTGCTCATTTAATACTAACTAAATACTAATATGTACTAAAGTGGTATTTAATAAGCATAGGTTATTTTGATCTCATGTCTTTGAGTGTAGTAAACTACTAATCAAATACTAATATGTACTAGGATAGTATTTAGACTTTTATGAGAATTAACATAACATTGGACAAATGAAATTACCTGAGGTTCCCCCCAACTATTTTGAGGTATTTAAGGATACTTTATTAAACGAGCCGGATAAAGTAGCCAAGCTAGCCGAGCTCACTGCCCCGACTGATAAGCATGGCCGCTATCTTCACTGGGATGAATTGAAATATCGTGTACAGAACAAACGTTTTACCCCAGAGCAATGGTGGGCAGGTGTAAAATTTGCTCGTCAAAATCTTCTCAAGAAAACGCACTTTAAAGCAAAAAATGGAAAGCCTTTTTGTTATTCATTTCCAGATTTTGTGCTGGAATCGCTTCACTGGCTTGATCAACGTACTGCCGGCAACATTTCAACTGAATCATTAATTCCAGGCATTGACAAAAGAAAAAAATTTCTTATCAAATCTTATATAGACGAAGCTATTAGTTCCAGTCAACTTGAAGGTGCTGCGACAACCAGAAAAGTGGCGAAACAAATGTTGCTTGAAGGGCGTCCTCCGAAAGATACAAGCGAACAAATGATTTATAATAATTATCAAGCAATGCAATTTATTCTACGCTTACAAGGTAGCCCGTTATCCAGCAGGATTATTTTAAAATTACATAAAATTCTCACGGAAGATACCATGGAAAATCCTCAAGCCGCCGGAAGGTTTCGTGATTCTGATGATATTCATATTTTTGACGACAGGGATGGCACAATATTGCACACTCCTCCTAAAGCAACTGAATTGCCGAAAAGGATTGAACTCCTTTGCAAGTTTGCAAATGAAACTACATCTTCATATTTCATTCATCCAATAATCAGAGCAATAATTCTTCATTTCATGTTGGCTTATGATCACCCTTTTGAAGATGGTAATGGAAGAGTGGCGAGAGCTCTATTTTATTGGTCGGCAGTTAACAGTGGGTTCTGGTTAATGGAATACATTTCTATTTCAACCGTTATCAAGAAAGCTCCGTGGCAATATGGAAAAGCTTTCTTATATACAGAAACAGATGAAGGAGATTTAACCTATTTTTTAATTCATCAACTTAAGGTTATTCGAAAAGCAATAGCTGATTTTTTGCAATATTTGAAACTAAATATTGAAGAAACGCGATCAGCTTTACAATTACTAGAAGCAAACCCTACGTTAAAGGCAAATCTTAACTCTAGGCAGATAGAACTGTTGAAGCACACACTAAAAAATCCTAAAAATATATATACAATTGCTTGGTATAAAGGATTACACGGAATCTCCTATGAAACAGCACGAAGAGACCTTTTGGAAATGAGCGAAAAATTTAATCTTCTGGATAAAACTAAATCCGGTAAAGCATTTATATTTATTTCGCCAGAAGATATTCAAGAGAGAATGAAAGTTAATGGGAAACAGATGGAAATATTTTAGTCTCCTCATGCGGCTTCATATATAACCTTGCCGTATTTGTCGGCGGGATAGGCGACGCCGCCGATAACGTGTCTGCTTTCCTCAAACCACTTTTTGGATATCATAATGATGTCAAAAGGGTAGCCCATGCCCCGCAAAGCCCGCCGGATATGCACGTATTCCTTACGCCGGTCGCCTGGCTCCGGTTCAACAATGAGGAGGTCTATATCACTATCGCGGGTCATTGTGCCAGTAACAGCCGACCCGAAAAGAATAATGCGGTCCGGCCGGGTTACGCTTAAAATACGGGGAACAATCTCTTTTACCAGATTTTCATCAATTCCCATTTTCTTTTCCCCCTTGCGCCGTAGCAAGGAAACAACATTAAGTCAGCCAATCTACAGTATGTATTTTTGGACAAAGGCTCAGCTTTGTCAATCAGGCGAATGGGCGGGGGGTACTATTCGGTGGTGGCGCCGCCGCAGGAGGAGCCGGAGCCGGCGGTGCATCCGTAGCAGTGGGGGCCGATCATGATTTCCCTGTCGGCGAGTTTCTGGAAATCGAAGTTCTTTATGTGGGACGGCGCGCCGTGGTTGATGCGGATATCGAGCATCTGGTTAAAATCGCAGTCGTAAAGATAGCCGCGCCAGTCTATCGAGATAGTGTTCCGGCACATCACGTTGTGCGCGGCCGTGGGGTTGTAGGCGTCCACGAGCCGTTTCATGTACGAATCGAAGTTGCGCGTCCGCTGTAGGTAGTCGGCGAATCTC
>JAJRYM010000243.1 GCA_024275775.1 Nitrospirota bacterium | reverse complement strand
GCAATCGACTCTAGTCTTTCCATTGCGGCGCTGGGGTTCAGCTTTTTGGCAAAGCCCAGAATCCATTCGTCCATCAGCTCGCACATCACATTTACCGGCGCGCCGACGCTTTCCCATTTGGGCATGTGAAGGCAGGCTGAATGGTCTACCTTCAAACTGTTTTCCGCCTGCAGGGAGAACGAACCGCCCGGATCGCACGGCATACCTTCAAGATAAATCTGGTTGATGCTGTTTGCAATAGATTCCACGCCGTCGCCGGACTGTCCGCCGCCGACCTTTTCGGCCGTTTCGGCGCCGTGTTTCCTGAACGCTTCTCCCAGCAGTTCTCTGCCGTTTTCGGGAAAGCCGTAAAGCAGGGCGGTAACTAGCGTCGCTTCGGATACTTCCACTTTATCGACGAGGCTCTGCAGAAACGGATGAATAGGGTTCCCGCCGATAAGCTCTTCGAGGCTTGTATCGCCGAAATTCACAGGGCCGTCCGGCAGGGCGGCGTTTATAATTTCATCGGCCTGCGCTCCGTGCTTTTCACGGAACAGCTCTATCACCGCGCGCGAGCGGTCCGCGGCGGTTTTTATTTTGTTGAACATCATGTGATGGATAGGTCCAAGAAAAGCGCTCATCGTTATTCTCCCGTCAGCTTTGCGTGCTTTTAATAATTTCGTTAATTTCGTCCAGTATAATCTTCGCTTCGATGCCGTGCATCATAGCGGTCTGGCTTACCGTTTCAAACGCCTGGCCGGGGCATGAGAAACAGCCCGAACCGTAATGTTTTTCAAAAACCGTTTTAGATTCAGGATAAACCTCAATCAGCGACCCTACAAGAGTTTCCGCCTCGGCCAGTTCGCCGCGCGTTATCTTTGTTCCTTTGGCCATCGTCTCTTCGGCTTTCTGCTCTGCCGTGGGTTCCGGCTGTGCGGGAGCGGCGGCCGGTTGCGGAGCGGCGGTAGCTTTGCCTTCTTTTAGCGCACTGTTAAGGTTTCCGAGAAACTCTTCCGCGTTCACCCGGTGAACCTTGCACGCCTGAGAAATCGTTATGATTTTAGCGAAAGTTGCCCGCGCCGCCGGATTCGCCAGTGCCTTGAACCCGGAACGGACGAACTCGTCCAGCAAGCCGGGGTATTTATCGAGCGTTGTCGAAACTTTCATATCGCCGGTTACGGCGGGCGTTTCCTCAACTGCGGGAGCGGGTGCGGGAGTAGGTGCGGGAGTAGGCGCGGGAGTAGGCGCGGCTATCGGAGCAGGCTGTTCCATCGCCAGCACTGGAACGATGTTGTAAGCGAAAATTACTATGCCGGTAGCTTCGGTTACGGCGGACAGTATGAACAGAACGTGCACCAGTCCTGCCTCCGTGAGGCCCCCGGCGAGAGCGGTAGATACCATGCCGATAAGCCCCGCGTTTACAAGATAAAACTGGGCTCTCACGAGACCCGGATGTTTAATCGGTTTGGCGTTGAAGCGAGGCAGGATGTGGTAGGCCACGCCGTAAATGAACATCGCCATGAAGCCGAGCAGGTTCAGGTGCACATGCACGAACCGGGTTATGTAGGGATTACCGGACGAGTGGCTTAAATGCAGTCCCATCAGGACGCCAGCCAGCAGGTAGCCGATGGCCGCAAGCAAAAACAGTTTCGGGTATCTTTCCATTCTGTATTATCTCCTTCGTATTTTCATGTTAGTTTAAGGCTGTTGGGAAACTTAACCTTATGTATGAAACTACGGGTGATTCAAGACCTACGCCATGACTTTAATCAAAAATCCGGAAGAACTGAAGGAAATTGCGTTTTTCGCAGATCTGCCTGACGACCGGATTCAGAAATACGCCCGCTTCACGGAAGAGCTGGAATTCGGCAAGGGAGAACGGCTTTTCAGCGAAGGCGACCCTCCGGAATATCTCTGGATGATATTTGAAGGAGAAGTTAAAGTTTTCAAGGAATATCCTTCAGGGAAATCGGCCGTTATCGGCCTGTTCGATAAAGGCGCGGTCGTGGCGGAAGTTGCCATAATAGACGGCGATCCGTATCCGGCGAGCTGTCAGGCGGTAACGCCGGGCAGGGCCGGGATGATAAAGAGAGAAGACGCTCTGCGCATTATCACAACAGACCCGATTATGGCCAGAAAGGCGATGATGAACATCAGCCGGAAACTGCGGGATATTACCGACACGCTTGGAAGCATGTCCGTGCAGTCGGTTATCCGCAGGCTTTCCAGATTTCTTGTAAGGATGGCCGAGAACATG
>JAJRYM010000242.1 GCA_024275775.1 Nitrospirota bacterium | reverse complement strand
GCGGCAGAAGGTAATACCTGCTCCCCCTGAACAGCCTGGCATTTCCCAAAGCGCCGGAGAGCGCGGCCGCAACTCCGCTTATTCCCGTTACGCCAACCATGGTCGGCGGCAAAAACCCGACTCCCCATCCTACCATCGCTATCAGCAAAGCTCCCGTCAAGCCGGAAAACCATGGAAGCCACGAGGGAGCGTCCCCGAATGGAATTTTGCTCCATTCATGGAATACAATCCCTGCAAAGCATCCGCCTATTGAAAAATATAAGGGGAAAGGATCCGCTACGCCGCTTGATATGACGGCTAGAAAACACGGAGGCAGAAGGCTTAAGACGAAATTGTCCGGTTTGCTGAAAGCCGCGGATATCTTGGAACCCGGAAACATGATTCGGCGAAGAAAACCGCCCACGATTACGTAAATAAATAGAAAGGCGTAACCGGCCTTGCCGACTGTAATGTAAAAAAGAGAGCCGATCATGAAAAAAATAAGCGTCTGTTCTCTTCGCAACAGCCCCAGTTTGAAAAGGGGCAGGGCGGTGAGCGCCACGACTATGACGGCCGGGAAGAGGTCTTCGAGGTAAACGAGGGATTGCGGGTCGAAAAGATAAAGCATCCCAAGAAGTGCCGCGCCGGCTGTTTCGCCCCAAGGAGGGGCGTCCGTCTTTTCGGTGGCCGGTTTGACAATTTGCGCGGAAACCGCCAAAGCGACGGCGGAAAAAAGCGCCGATATACTTCCATAGCCGTGCCATGAAAGAAGAATAAACGCGCCCGCCGCGCTTCCGGCGAATTCGGCCGGATTAATCGCCCGGCCCGCCTTAGCGGTTTTGCGGGAAAATCCGCTCTCTTCAATGACTTTGCGGAAGCACCACGCCCCCGCGAAGCCTGCGAAAAGAGCGGTTCGGGGATAGCTTATAAGAGCCGTTATAAGCAGGAGAGTAGCCGTATAGAAAACTTCTTCCAGCATCCGGGGAGGATTCTCTTTAAGTATGAAAGCCAGCCCGGAAACGACGCAAACAGTTACAAGGAATATGATTAACGGCTTCATGCCGGCCGGGCCGAGAAGGAAAACCGGCGCCAGCCCCAAAAGCCAAAGCTTCGCCGGTAAATTCAGGCGGACGGTTTGCGGTGCAGTCATTAAGATACTTTTGCCCAAGTTCAGGCGTGTCGGTCGAGCCGTAAGGGATGAGACATTTCTATTGCACGCTGTTCAGACGTTGCCCTTGTAACGCGGCCCCGAATTTATGTTGATGCCAAGATTGTCGAAAACGCGGCCGGTGACGGTCTGCACGAGGTCGATGACGCTTTGCGGTTTCCCATAAAACGCCGGCATGGCCGGGAGAATTACGGCGCCGGCTCTTTTGAGCCTGAGCATGTTTTCAATATGAATAGCGGAAAGCGGCGTTTCCCGCGGCACAAGCGCCAGCCCGCGCCCCTCTTTAAGATGAACGTCCGCGGCTCTTCCCACAAGATCGGACGAAACGCCGGCGGCGATTCTACCAAGGCATCCCATGGAGCAGGGCGCTATTATCATGCCTGCTGTGGGGTAGGAACCGCTGGCGATGGGGGAGTCAAACCGGCTGTTATCGTGCCGCACCACGCCTTCGCGCCTGAAATATTCCATGCCGATATCCAGCTCGTCTTTTATTATCTGCTCCGCAGTGGGCGTTATAACCAAGTGCAATTTCCTGCCGGTTTCGGCCAGCCGGTCGAAAATTTCCTTTCCGTATATGGCGCCGGACGCGCCGGAAATCGCCAGTACGACGGGAAGCTCAGACAATTTGCGCAGGCGGCGGCTGAAAGGTTAAACGGGCGGGAGCTGTTCCTGTTTTCATCATGAGAATTATATCATTTGGAAGGCGCCTCATACGGCAGTAAACTGTTGACATGGATATTCATCAAACCGATAATACCGTTCTCCGGCGATGGAAACGGTAACTGAATGCGCTATATGCGCGTGGCGGAAAGATTGTAAAATCAAGTTTTACTATGAAGGGAAAGGCCTGTTCTGCCGCGATTTTACCCGAGATATTTCCATAAAAACCGGCAACGCTTCCCCGAAAGCGGTTGCCGACCCGGCGGAAAAGAAGAAGAAAACCGGGGCGGTGTAGCTCAGTTGGTTAGAGCATGGGACTCATATTCCCAGTGTCCGGGGTTCG
>JAJRYM010000241.1 GCA_024275775.1 Nitrospirota bacterium | reverse complement strand
GTTAAGGCACTTTCCGCACTCCAGACGGAAAACAACACTGGCCGTTCCCGTTACGTACACATCGCCGCTGTACCTGCTGAATAGAAGTTCGGCCTTCAGTTCGCCGGAAGTTTCCGGCTCGTCATCAACCTGGAAAATTTCCGCCGCGGGCCGGGTGATGGAAAGGCTTTTCCCCGCCAGGGCGTCTATGCCTTCCACATCAAGGAATATTCCTTGTATCTGTTCCTTCATTTCATTCACCGCGCAGATGGTCACGTTTTCTCTTTCAGTCTATACAAGCAAAGGAGCTATGACCAGCGATACGATGGACATAAGTTTTATAACGATGTTCATCGACGGCCCGGAAGTATCCTTGAAGGGGTCGCCAACGGTGTCGCCAGCTACCCCGGCTTTATGAGCATCGGAACCTTTCCCGCCGTGAGCGCCCTGTTCGATGTATTTTTTGGCGTTATCCCACGCGCCGCCGCTGTTGGCCATAAGCAGAGCCAGCAGTACGCCTGAAAGCGTGGCGCCGGCCAGTGTGCCGCCTAGCGCTTCCTTGCCGAAAATAAGGCCGATTACTATGGGGGTGGTAACGCCTATCATGCCGGGCAGAATCATCTCCCTGAGAGCCGACTTGGTGGAAATTTCCACGCACCGGGCAGAATCGGGCTTGCCGGTTCCTTCCATCAGGCCGGGTATCTCGCGGAACTGTCTGCGTATTTCCTCAACCATGGCGGTGGCGGCTTTGCCGACCGAGGTCATCGTAAGCGCCGCTATTATGAACGGCACTACCCCGCCGAGAAACATCCCAACGACCACGGTGTAATCAAGCAGGTTAATCACTTTGAGGCCTACCGCAGTGGCGTAGGCGGAATAGAGCGCGAGGGCCGTAAGCGCCGCGGAGCCGATGGCGAAGCCTTTGCCTATGGCGGCCGTCGTGTTGCCAATGGCATCGAGGGAGTCGGTGATTTTTCTTGTTTCCGGCCCAAGGCCGGCCATCTCCGAAATACCGCCGGCGTTATCGGCTATCGGGCCGTACGCATCGACGCTCATCGTTATTCCAACGGTCGAAAGCATTCCGACCGCCGCCAAGCCGATGCCGTAAAGGCCCGCCATATAGGCCGAGCCGAAAGTGGCTATGGCTATTACGGCCACCGGAAGAGCCGTGCTTTCAAGCCCTACGGCGAAACCGGTAATAATGCAGGTAGCCGCGCCGGTGCGGCACGCTTCGGCTATTTTTTTAACCGGCCCGAACATGCCGGTGTAATACTCTGTAAGAAGCCCTATGCAGACGCCCGCCACGGTTCCAAGCACCAGCGCGCCGAACACTCCTGTTGAGAGCCCAAGCCCGTCGACGATAAACCACGACATAATCAGAAGAAGAACAGCCGCTATTATGGCGGTGTATCGCAGAACCTCTGCCGCGCCTGCCTTCTCGAAAACTTTCATGCTCGCTATCCCTATAAGGGAAGCCACAAGCCCCGCCATTACCACCAGAACAGGAAGTACGACATGAGGCCACGACTGAAGCGCCGCCCCTATAGTTATGGTGGCCACGAGGGAGCCTACGTAAGATTCAAATATATCCGCTCCCATGCCGGCTGTGTCGCCAACGCAGTCGCCCACGTTATCGGCTATAACGCCGGGGTTTCGCGGATCGTCTTCCGGTATCCCGGCCTCAATTTTGCCCACGAGGTCGCTCCCCACATCGGCCGCCTTGGTATATATGCCGCCGCCTATACGGGCGAAAAGCGCTATAGAGCTGGCGCCCATGGCGAACCCGCTGAAATAGCTTATATTGGCAAAATCGTCTCCGGCGGTAATCATCAGTATCCCGATGCCTATCAGACCGAGGCTCGCTACTGTAAGCCCCATAACCGCCCCGCCGGAAAACGCCACCTGAAGCGCCTTTTCCGCGCCGAACTGGCGGGCGGCTTCCGATGTTCTCACATTCGCCCTTGTGGCGGCGTTCATCCCTATGAAACCGGCCAGCATGGAGCTACCCGCCCCGAACACAAACGCGACGGCCGTCTGAGGAGATATGAAAATCGCCAGAAGTACGAAAACAATCGCTATGAACACGGCAATTCTTGAATATTCGCTTTTAAGGAATACCATCGCGCCTTCGTGAATGGCGGCGGCGATTTCCCGCATCTTTTCGTTACCCGGCGACTGTTTCAGTATCATCGCAAACATACCGGCCCCAAACGCGAGCCCTACAATTCCAAACAGCGGTGCAAATTTCACCCAGCTTTCCATTATTCCCCCTTAAAAGTTAACAGCCATGGAAAAACATTTTTCAATCGATTCGTTAATTTCGTCGTGTTCGCTCTTCTCGAAAGGAGACAAAACGAACTCCGATGCGTCTTCGCCTCGCGATGGGCGCCCCACGCCTATTCTCAACCTTCTGAAATCGCTCGTGCCGATTTCATGAATTATGGACGCTATCCCGTTATGCCCGGCAGAGCCGCCTCCACTTTTTTCTTTCACCTTGCCGAGAGGGATATCTATATCGTCATGGATTACCGTCAAATCGTCAGGCGACAGCGAAAACCTGTTCATAAGCGCCGATACCGCCCGGCCGCTCAGATTCATGAAAGTCTGCGGTTTGGCCAGCGTCAGGTCCTCGCCCTCATGCTCACCGTCCGCAACCAGCGATCTGCAAAGCTCCGCGTCGAAACGGATTCCAAGCCTGTCGCCGATGTAATCCACGGCCATAAACCCGGCGTTATGCCTTGTGGCGGCGTACTGCGGGCCGGGATTGCCTAGTCCTACTACCAATTTCATTCTCCTCCGGTTTGCCGGTTATTTAGATTGTTTCGACTCGGCTTCCGGCGCCGTTTCAGCGGCAGGGGTTCCCCCCTCTTCGCCTTCCCCCGTGCCGCCCGGGCCGGCTTTAGGAGGAGCTATGGAGACCAGGCGGGTGTCAGAGTCGTCCAGCATGGAAATGCCTTCCGCAATCTGAACGTCGCCCGCCATTATTCTGTCGTTTATATCGAGGCCCGATACATCTATATGAATGGCCTCCGGCATGTCACTCGGCAACGATTCGATATTCAATTCGCGGGCATGAAACCGCACGTTGCCGCCTTTTATTTTTACGCCTACCGGTTCCCCATCCAGAACGATGGGTACTTTTGCCCTGAACGGTTTTTTCATATCGATTTCCATGAAATCGGCGTGAAAAAGCTGGTCTGTGAGAGGATGGAACTGCACCTCTTTGACGATTGTGTAATGCGCCGGCTCACCGTCAAGACCGATTTCGACGATTACTCTCTTTCCGTTTGCGCCAGAAAGAGCCTTGAACAGTTCCTTGGCGTTCACGGCAAGCATCCTCACCGCTTGCCCGCCGTACATAACCGCCGGCATTTTCCCGACGCTTCTCAACCGCGCGGCGATTTTTTTACCAGAATCTTCTCTGGCTTCCATTTGCAGTTTAACCGTTTTCATATCTTTCTCCTTTTGGTTTCACTCAAAAAGCCCACTTACGGACTTTTCAAGATGAATACGTTCAATCGCTTCCGCGAAAATTTCCGAAATATCCAGCATTTTCAGTTTGTCGCACTTCGTTAGAAGTTCGGTATTGTCTATGGAATTTGTGCATATCAGCTCAAGGATATCCGAACCGTTTATTTTTTCCACGGCATTGCCGGATAAAACGGCGTGCGTGCAACACGATCTGACTGAAAGAGCGCCGTTATCCATGAGAGCCTTGGCGGCCTCTGTAAGAGTGCCGGCCGTATCCACCATGTCATCCACTATAAGGGTATGCTTCCCCTGTACATCTCCGATTATATGCATGGCCTTGGCCACGTTTTTCGCTTCCCGCCGCTTGTCGATTATGCCGAGACTGCTATCGAGCCTCTTAGCGAAGGCCCTGGCTCTTTCCACTCCGCCGGCATCCGGCGAAACGACCACGAGATCCCCGTCGAACCGGATTTTTTTTACGTAATCCACCATAAGCGGCATCCCGTAAAGATGATCGACCGGTTTGTTGAAAAAGCCCTGAATCTGGCCTGCGTGGAGATCCATGAAAAGAGCGCGGTCTATGCCCGCACAGCAGATAATATCGGCCATCAGCCTAGCGCTGATTGGCGTTCGGCTCTGAACCTTGCGGTCCTGCCTGGCATATCCAAAATACGGAATAACTGCGGTTATTCTTCTTGCGGAAGCGCGCTTTACAGCGTCTATCAAAAGTAGCAGTTCTATAAGGTTGTCGTTTACGGGGGTGCTGGTGGACTGAATGATAAAAACGTCGCCGCCCCGGATGTTTTCCTGTATCTGGCAGAAAATCTCCCCGTCGGAAAAATTGGAGATATCGCACTTCACCGTCTCCACGCCCATTTTGCGGGCTACTCCTGCCGCAAGCTCCGGGTTGGAACGGCCTGAGATAATTTTCGGATTGTACCCCATCTGTAATCAGCCTCTATCTGTTAAAGTTTTCTGGCTGGGGTGGTAGGATTCGAACCTACGCATGCAGGTACCAAAAACCTGTGTCTTACCACTTGACGACACCCCAAAAACCGGTTTTTTAAGTTCAGAGCAGGTCGGGGCTCTGAAACGGAGAATGATACCAGAATTTATCACCGTGTCAAACAGCCGCGGCCGTTTGCGAAGCCGTTATCAGAGGCGGGTCGATGGGGATAAACGGTCGGGTTTTCTTACGAAAACCGCTTTCAGCGCCGGTCGCCCATCAGCCGCAGGAGCATTAGGAAAAGATTAATGAAATCAAGATAGAGCCTCAAAGCGCCGGAGATTGCTTCTTTGGTATCTTCCTCCGTCCCTTCGTTGCCGAGGATATTCATGGCCAGAATCTTCTGTGTATCGTATGCGGTAAGCCCTGTAAAAATCAGGACGCCAATGCAGGAGATAACAAAGTCCATCATGCCGCTTTGAAAGAAGAAGTTGAGAAACATCGCGGCTATAAGGCCCATTAGCCCCATAAAGAGGAAAGAACCCCACGATGAAAGATCCTTTTTCGTCGTCGCCCCGTAAATAGACATCGAGCCGAACATTACGGCGGTTACAAGAAACGCTTTCGTTATGGAAGCCTGCGTGTACGCAAGAAAGATAACGGAAAGCGTAAGGCCGTTTAAGACGGCGTACCCAAGAAATACCGAGGTAGCCCGCGTTGCGCTCATCTTCATCACGCGCGCGGAAAGATAAAAAACCGCCCCCAGCTCGGCGATTATCAGGCCGAAAAAGATTATCGGATTGCCGACGATGGCGTAAACGAGCGCTTCATTTTGCGATACATACCACGCCACCAGCCCTGTAAGCGCCAGGCCCGACCCCATCCAGTTGTAAACCCGCACAAGGAATCGAGTCTGTTCTGCGGCGAGATCCGCCCGTGTTCTAATATTGGATGCGCCGAAACCGCTTTCTCTGTTCATAATATATTGCTCCAGATTGTTATGTGATTGGTAATATCGATATGCGTTTATTATACAGCCTCAGCTATTTTTAAAGAAGTAATTGACATTTTTTCGGTATGGCATATAATTCTCTTTTCCCGAAACTTTCGGTGTTTAATTATGAAAAATACATATTTTGCTAGAAAAGAAGATTTTACCGACACCCGCTGGCGCATAGTGGACGCCGATGGCCAGGTGCTGGGTAAGCTTGCGGTTAAAATCGCCAACACCCTGCGCGGCAAGGACAAACCGACATTTACAGCCCACGTGGATACGGGCGATTCGGTAATAGTCATCAACGCCTCCAAGATAAAACTTACCGGCAAAAAGATTAACGACAAGATTTACTATCACCATACCGGCTACATCGGGCATCTTAAATCGGCCACGGCCTCTGAGATGCTGGAAAAACATCCTGAACGGGTGGTGGAAATGGCTGTTTCGGGGATGCTTCCCAAGAACAAGATGAGGAAACAGTTCATGAATAAACTGAAGGTTTACGCAGGCGCGGAACATCCGCACGTGGCGCAGACCCCCGCAACACTGGAGATTAACTGATGGCGGCAACGGACGAAAGAACATACGCTACCGGCAGACGGAAATGCGCTTCGGCAAGAGTATGGCTGAAAGCGGGTACCGGCAAAATAATCGTCAATAAAAAAGGACTTTCGGAATATTTCCAAAGACGCACTTCCGAAATGCTCGTTAAACAGCCGCTGGTGGCGGTTAAGGGCGAAGACAGATTCGATGTGATTGCGACAGTCTGCGGAAGCGGACTGAACTCGCAAGCCGGCGCCGTAAGGCACGGCATCGCGCGCGCCCTGCAGAAAGGCGAGCCGGCTTTCAGGCCTACGCTCAAAAAACAGGGTTTCCTTACGCGGGACGCGAGGGAAAAGGAAAGAAAAAAATACGGCCAGCCCGGCGCAAGGAAGAAATTCCAGTTCTCGAAACGTTAAACAATGCGGAATATGGCGATTCATACCGGGCGAATTTCGATGGACTTACTTATGTCCCTATGGCTTGAGGTACATCCGGGGCCTTAACGGAAACAACAAAACTGTAAAGGCCGCGGGTTTTATTAACCGGCGGCTTTTTTTTTGGATTCAGCCTGCCGGGAACGTTTCCGCAGGAGAAAAAATCATGTTGTCAGAACGCGCGGTATTGAAAGCTGTCGTGATGATGCTTTTCGCGACGCTCTTTTTCGCTTTCAAACCGATACTCGGCAGGATAGCCATCGAGCACGGGCTCGACCCGCTTCCGCTGGTAACAATCCGGCTTATGGTCGCGTTTCCGCTGTTCGTTATTACGGTTGCGCTCATGCGCGGAAAACGCGATATTTTTTTCTCCGGCGGGGAGCTTGCGTTTACCGGCGCCGTTTCGATTTTCGGCATGAGCGGCGCGATGATTTTCTCGTTCTATTCGATTAAATACCTTGGGGCGTCCATATCCACCCTGATTATTTTCATCTTCCCCGCTATAACGGCCGTCTTCGCGCGGATGGTTTACGGCGAACCTATAACTCGGCTGAAACGGTGGAGCCTGTTTGTATCTTTCTTGGGAATCGCGTTCGTTATCGCTCCGCTGGGAATAAAGGAGATGCACGAAATCCGCTTTTTCAGCCCCGGCAAGGGATTGATGTTCGCGCTGTTGGCCGCTTTCTGCTGGGCCGGCACGCAGGTTTCTTTTCAGAAGATAATGGAAAGAAAATCGCCCCTCATACTCACAACGTACAGCACCGGCATAATGCTGGTTTTTTTCATGGCGATTAACGGCTTCCCATCGTTAAATCTGGAGAGGGAAGCCCTTGTTGCGGTGGTTCTCCTCGGAACGATTGGATGGTACGCGCCGTTTCTGCTGGCGCTTTCGGCTATACGCATCATAGGAGCCTCCCGCTCCGCCATCATACAGAGCCTCGGCCCCGGCCTTACAGTTTTCATAGCATGGGCGAGTCTTGGCGAACGGCTCGACATAGTACAGCTTACGGGAATGCTTCTTCTTATAGTGGCGGTTTACCTAGTGAAAAACGACGCCGAAAAACGCGCCGTCGCCCCGCCCGCGCCCGGCATGGCGGAACCCCTGCCGGTTGCCGAAGGTACGGGAAAAAGCTAGAAGTTAGCGCCTGAGTGAAACCGGGAGCGGGGCACGCTCCAAAAGAATCGGGGCCGGAATTGAGCGATTCGTGTAAAATTGCCGTGCGAGATGAAAAATAAAAAAACCTTCTTTGTAATTGCCGGCCTGATTCTCGTTGCCGTTTTCTTTTCCGTCTATGCGGGCCTGCGGCTGTTTGCGATAATGACTTCGCCCGACAAATCGCTGAAACCCAATCTGGTGCTGATTACAATCGATACCCTCCGGGCAGACCACCTTTCCGTTTACGGATATCCCCGCGACACCACGCCGCACCTTTCGGATATGGCGAAAGACGGTTTCGT